>CAXRHS010000917.1:0-2486 GCA_964230235.1 Myxococcota bacterium | reverse complement strand
GACGACCTGTTCGCGGTGGCGGACCGCTACATCGCCGACCGCAAGGCGCAACCGGCATGAGCGAGGCATGGTCCACCAACGCGGCCCTGGCCGGTCAGGCCGTGTGGGCCGACCTGACTGGCGCTACCTTTACGGTGGTCGGGCTTGGCAAGTCTGGGGTGGCGGCGGCCAACGCGCTGGCGGCGCGCGGCGGCGACGTGCTGTGCGTGGACGACGCGCCGGAGCACAAGCTGACCGCATCGCTCGGACAACTCGACAAGCGCGTTGCCGTCCATGTCGGCGATCCGCAGGGGCCGGCGGGCCGCCGCGGCGACCTGTTCGTGGTGTCGCCTGGGGTGATGCCGCACAGCCGGCGCTTTGGCGAAATCCGCGCGCTGGCCACGGCCATCGTGAGCGAGATCGAGCTTTTCTACCGCCTCGACCGCGCCGACAACGGCGGCCTGGGCCACCCGATCGTGGCCATCAGCGGCACCGACGGCACGACCACCACCACGCTGTGGGCGGCGCACCTGCTGCGGCAAGCCGGCCATGAGGTGGTGGTCGGCGGCAACATTGGCGACCCGCTGTGCGGGTTGTTGGGCCAACTGGGCCGCGATGCCGTGGTGGTCGCCGAAGTCAGCGCTTTTCAGCTGTATACCTGCAGCCTGTTTCGGCCGCGCTCGGCGGTGGTGACCAACATCGCCGCCGATCATACCGACTGGTTCGCCGGTGATTTCGCCGCCTACGTGCGCACCAAAGTCGCGGTCGCAGCGGCGATGGGCGCGGGCGACGCGTTCGCGATCAACGGCGACGATCCGGAACTCGCCGAACACCGCGCTGCGCTTGCGGGCCGCAAGCTCTCGTGGCAGGTGTTCACGACCCACGGCGTGCCCGATCGCGGCCTTGGCTTTGACGGACAGATGCTGTGGTGGGCGCCCGGCGCAGGTCAGCGGTTGGCGCTGGGGCAGGCGGCAGACCTGGGCTGCGAAGGCAAGCATCCCATCGTCGGCGTGCACAACGTCGAAAATGCGTTGGCGGCCACCGCGCTCGCCTTGGGTTTGGGGGCCGATCTGGACGCCATCGTCCGCGGCTTGCGCAGCTTCAGCCTGCCGTCGCACCGCATCGAACCCGCGGGTTCCATCGGCGGCGTCCGCTTTGTCGACGACAGCAAAGCCACCAACCCGCATGCGGCGATCGCCGGGTTGCGTGCGATGCAGCGCGCCGATGGCGAAAAGCTGGTGTGGCTCGGCGGAGGCAGCGAAAAAGACGCTGATTTCGCAGAGGTGGGCGCCGTCGTGGCCGAACTGGCTACCGCCGCGGTGCTTATTGGCCAGACGGCCGACCGCATCGCCGCGTGCCTGCCGGCAAACTTGCCAGTCGAAAAGGCGGCGTCGCTGCAAGAGGCGGTCGCGCGGGCGTGGCAGTTGGCCCAACCGGCGGGGGTGGTGCTGTTGAGCCCCGCGTGTGCCAGTTTTGACATGTTCTCCGGGTACGCGCAGCGCGGCGAGGTCTTTGTGGCCGCCGTGGCGGCGCTCAAGGCGGCGGTCGGTCGGTAAGGGCCTGTAAAACAACAAGTCAAACGACACGTGCGCGGAGCGGAGCGGCGAGTCGACTTGCAAAGTCGCGAGCTTGCGACCCACCAAGCAAGCAGTGGGCCAACGTAGAAAATCGAGTAGATTTTTTACGGGCCCTAACGCAGGTCCTACGCCTTGCCCTTGAGCCCATCCCAGGTGCCGCCCATCTGCGCGTCGGTGGTCCAGCGCGCGAACCACGGCGCCCAGCGGGTCAGCGTGTAGAAGCGCGGATAGATGACGCGTGGCCGCTTGCGCTCGACCGCGTCGAGCACCAGTTCGGCCAGTTCGGCCGTATTGCCCTCGGGCAGCATGCCGACCACACCCTGGCGGCCGCCAAATCGCTCGTAGGCGGCGTCGGCCATCGCGGTCTTGACCGGTCCCGGGTACACGGTGACCACGTGGACCCCTGACCCGGCCAACTCGGCGCGCAGCGCTTCGGAAAACGCCGCCAGACCGGCCTTGCTGGCGCCATACCACGCCTGCATCGGCGCCGGCACCAGCGCCGCCACCGATGCGACCTGAACCACCGTGCCAGCCTTGCGCGCCACCATCTCCGGCAGCACAGCTCGGGTAAGCAGAATCGGCGTGTGCAGGTTCAGGTGCAAAAGTTTGACGCCGTGCGCCGGGTCGGTGTGCAACGTCGGTCCGGTGTTCTCCATGCCGGCGTTGTTGACCAGCACATCGATCGGACCAAAGCTGGCCTGCGCGGGCGGCAGCCAGTCGGTGCAGTTGGGGCTGTCGGCGAGGTCGCGGGTAAAGATCTGACAGCGGCCCGCAAACTCGGCCGCCAGGCGCTCCAGATCGGCAGTGCGGCGGGCCACCAGGGTCAAGCTGCAGCCCTGCTGGCCAAACGCGCGGGCGATCGCCTCGCCGATACCAGAAGACGCGCCGGTTACCGCGACATGCATGGCCATGGTCTAGTACTTCGGGCCC
>CAXRHS010000916.1:0-2855 GCA_964230235.1 Myxococcota bacterium | reverse complement strand
GATCGCACCCACTTTCTGATCGTTGAAACGACTACACTTTTCCGATGGACCCGGCGACGGCCACCTTGACGACGTCGGCCAGCACGCCGGCAGCCGTCACTTGCGCGCCGGCGCCATAGCCGCGCACGACCAGCGGCCGCGGGTTGTAGTGGCGGGTCAGAAACGAAAAGGCGTTCTCGCCGCCGCGAATGCCAGCGATGGGGTGGTCGGCCGTCACCGCCTGCAACCCGACCGCGCAACCCGCCGAGTCGAAACCCGCGACGAACCGCATCACCTCGCCGCGTGCGCGGGCGGCCTCGACGACACCGGCAAAGTGCGCGTCCAGTGCGCGGGCGCGGTCGAGAAACGACGGCACATCGCCGGTCGCGTCGAACCACGGCGGCAGCAGGCCGTTGATCTGGACATCAACCATTTCCAGTTGCAAGCCGGCCTCGCGCGCCAGGATGAGCACTTTGCGGGCCACATCGCGACCTGACAGGTCGTCGCGCGGGTCGGGTTCGGTAAAGCCGCGGTCGCGGGCGTCGCGCAGCGCCGTCGCGAACGGCACCCCGTCTTGCAGCAGGCCCAGCAGGTACGACATCGACCCGGAAAGCACCCCCTCAAACCGCAGCACCGCGTCGCCGCCCGCCAGCAGGTTGCGCAAGGTGTCGATGACCGGCAACCCGGCGCCCACGTTGGTCTCGTACAAGAACTGCCGACCGTGACGGCGGGCGGCCTTGCGCACGGCATGGTAGTGGTCCAGCGGGGCGCTGTTGGCGTGCTTGCTCGCGCTGACCAGGTGCATGCCTGCGGCCAGGATTTGCGGGTACGCCGCCGCCAGCGTCTGAGAACTTGTGCAGTCCACCAGCACCGGTTGATCGGGTCGGCGGGCGCCAACGTCGTCCAACAGCGCCTGCAAGGTCATGGGCTGCCCGTGCGCGGCCAGCCGATCGCGGGCAGTCAGCGGGTCGATGCCGGCCGGGTCCACGATGCTTGCTCGACTGTTCAACACCGCGCACAGCCGCAGGTGCACGGACCCGGCCGCGATGGGTGGCATCGCCGCGAGCTGTGTCAGGACCTGGCCGCCCACCGTGCCCGCGCCGCACAAGTACAGCTCGACCACCTCGCGGGTGTGCAAGAAGCGGTGGTGGGCGTGGCGCAGGGCCCGATCGGCGTCGCGGGCATGCACCACGGCCGAGATCGAAAGCTCGGACGACCCTTGCGCAATTGCAACCACGTTGCAGCCAACCTGACCGAGCGCCGACAGGAAAGTGCCGGCGACGCCGACCCGCTGCCGCATCCCTTCGCCGACCACCGACACAATGGCCAGATCAGCGACGACCTGCACCGGGTCCAGCCGGCCGGTGGCCAGTTCGGCGGCAAACGCGCGCTCGACCGCCTGGCGGGCACGCTCGGCCTGGCCAGCTTGCACGCACAGCGAGATGGCGCACTCGCTCGAAGCTTGGGTTATCAAGATGACCGAAATCGCTTCGTCGGCCAGCGCCCGAAACAAGCGGGCCGCCACGCCCGGCACGCCGGGCATGCCCGCGCCACTGGCATTGACGAGCGCAATTGCCCCCAGGACCGTGATCCCGCGCACCGCCGCTTCGGGCGCGGCGACCGCCGGCCGGATCCAGGTGCCGGTCTGCTCCGGGTGGAAGGTATCGCACACCCGCACTGCGATGCCCTGACGACGCGCGGGCGCAATCGTCTTGGGGTGCAGCACCTTGGCCCCAAAGTGGGCCAGCTCGGCGGCCTCAGCAAAGCTGAGTTCCGCGACTGCGGTCGCCTCCGGCACCACCCGCGGATCGGCGGAGTAGATTCCGGCGACATCCGTCCAGATTTCCAAGACCTGTGCGTCGACGGCGGCAGCAGCCAAGGCGGCAGCCCAGTCCGAGCCACCGCGGCCGAGCGACATCACCTTGCCGCGGTCGTCGCCGCCAAAAAAGCCCGCCATCAAGCCAAGGGGTGCCGCGCCCGTCCGAAACGGAGCGAAAAGTGTGCGCGTCGCCGCTTCATCCGGGTCGGCCTGCAAGGGGTCGCCCGCGCAGCGCAGCAGCGCCACCGGATCGAGCACCAGGGGGGCGTGGCCCAGGTGGCGCAGCGCGTGGTCCAGCAGCACGACGGCTGCGCGCTCGCCCAAACCCGACAGGTGGGCCAGGACATGCGCCGAGCAGTCGCGCAGCAGCGAAACGCCGTGCACCAGATCGCGCAGGTGGGCGCACACGGCCCCCAGGTCGCTTTCGAGGCCTGGCAGTTCGGCGTGCAGGACCTGCCGCAGGTCAGCCGCCAGGCGGCGGTGGCGGTCCACGAACGGCGTGCACAGCGCGTCGGCGTCGCCGCCTTTGGCCGCTTCGGCCGCCAATTGCACCAGCAGGTTGGTCACCCCGGCCGCGGCCGAGGTCACCACCAGCACCCGCGACTGCCCCGTTGCCTGCACGACCAGCGCGGCCGCCTGCGCAATCGCCTGCGCCGAGCCAACGGAAGTGCCGCCGAACTTCATGACCCGCATCTGCGCTTGCTCCACGGCCGCCTGGCGCCGCCGGCCAGGGTACAAGGGCGGGTTGGCGGGCCGCAATGCCACCCGGGCCCGCCTTGTCGTCAGCTTGCCCGCCCGCACGTGATCAACCCCCGCCAAAACCGGCTAGACTTCCGCCCCGCCCGGCCTGCCGCCGCGCCGCCCGCGATGCGCCAATTTCTCTACATTACGCCGTATTTTCCGCCGCAGACCCAGGTCGGCGCGCTGCGGCCGCTCAAGCTTGTTCGCCAGTTGCCCGCCCTGGGCTGGCAGCCCGTCGTGCTGTGCGACCTGTGGCCGAGCGACGGCATGGACGCGCAACTGGAGCGCTTCGTGCCACCCGAGGCCATCGTGGTGC
>CAXRHS010000915.1:0-2821 GCA_964230235.1 Myxococcota bacterium | reverse complement strand
CCAGGTCGAGCTTTTCTGCCCGCAACAGTGACCGAACCGTGAGCGCGGCATCAGGGGCCAGCCCTGCCGCTCCGGCCGCACCCCAAGACCAAACAGCTGCGACCTGGCTGGGCGCGGGTGTGGCCTGCGCCATCGTCGTCTGGTGGCTTGCGCCGTCGGTTGCTTGGTTCGACGCAGGCGAACTGGGCGCCGCCGCCGTGCAGCTGGGCGTGCCACACCCGACTGGATTTCCAGCATTTTGCCTGGCTGGCCACGGCGCAGCTCGGCTGCCGTTCGGTCCGGCCGGCCTGCGCGTGCACCTGCTGGGTGCCGCCTGCGCGGCGCTGGCAGTGGCCGTCTGGCTGCGCGCTGGCCTGGCTTGCTGCGGCGGTTTTGCCAGTCGCGCTGTGGTGTTGGCTTGTGCCGCGACTGTGCCGCTGGCGGTGCCGGCCCTGGCGCTGCACGTGCGCGCAACCGAGGTCTACGCTGCGGTGTGGTTGGTAGCCGGGCTGACCGTCGCCGTCGCGGTCACGGTGGCGCCGGCCCGCCAACCTTGGGCCCTTGCGGCGCTGTGGGGCGCGGGCGCTGGACTGCACGTCGAGGCCGCGCTGCTACCGGGCCTGGCCTGGCTGGTGTGTGCGGCCAAGGTGATCCGGCAGCCGGCGCGGTGGGCGGGTTCGGCGGCGCTCGGGCTGGCGGTGGCCGCGACGGCAACGGCCTACCTGCCGCTGGCGGCGCTGCGGCAGCCGATGCTCAATTGGGGCGACCCGTCCGATCTGGCCAGCCTGTGGGATCACTTGAGCGCCGCCAGCATCCGCGAGGCCTTTGACGGTCGCATCGGCGGCGGCTGGCAAGACGGCGCTGCGTTGGGGCGGCTGCTGTGGACCGATGGCGGCGCACTGTTGTTGCCTGCCGCGCTGGGCGTCGCGGCAAGCTGGCGCGGCGAGCGGTCGTGGTTGGGGTGGACGCTGCTGCTACTGGTGGCGGACCTCGCCTACTCGTGGCTGGTCAACCCGATGGGGCTGCGCGACCGTCAGGCTGGCCTGGTCGCGTTGGTGGCGCTTGGTGTCCTGGCGGCGCGCGGGCTGGTGGCGGTGGCGGCCGCGGCGCGTTTGCCGATGGCGACGGCGGCGGCCCCGATCGCCGCACTGGTCGGGTTCGCGCTGGCTGGTCTGCCGGCGGGCGGCCAGACCGACCTTGTGGCCGGGGCGCGCTACGCCGACCGGCTGCTCTGGCGGGCTGCGCCTGGGTCGACCCTGGTCACCGCCAGCGATCACGCCGGATCGGCGTGCGCCTGGTTGCAGGGTGCCGAGGCAGCGCGACCGGATGCGGCGTGCGTCCCAGGCGTTTTCTTGCGCCAGGACCGTGCGGCGGCACAGGCGGCCAAAGCGCATGGTCGGCCGCCCTGGCTGGCGGCGCTCGGCAAACAGGGCCCGACTGCGCGCCTGTCGGCCTGGCTGGGCGGGCAGACGCCGGCGCCGCCGGTGGCGTGGCAGGTCGGCCTTGGGGCAGAGGACGCAGTGGTCGCTGCGGCACTACTCCCAGGGCTGCCGTGGTCCTCGCTGATGGCGCGCCCAGTGGCGCATTCTGTCGCGCATGCGGCAGCCGTTGGCCTGGCCGACGCCGCAACGGCCACCTGTGCAGAACTGGTCGGCGACGCCGCGTGCGCGCAAGCCCCGACCCTGGCGGCCGCGCTGTCTGCCGAATTGGCCGTGCACGCCGCAATGTGGGCGCGCCGCGATCCCGCGGTCGCTGAGGGGTTGGCGCGCGCAGCGCTGCGCCTGGCCGAGACGCCCAAGGCCCTGCACAACCTTGCCGCACTGGTGGTCGGCCGCAACCCGGCGTTTGCCTTGGCGGCCTGCGAACGGGCGCTGCTGTTGCAGCCGGACTACACCCGCGCGCACCGGGTCGCGGCGCGCGCCGCGCTGGCGTTGGGGTCGCTGGATCGCGCGGTGAGCCACGCCCGGGCCGCGGCGGCGGCAATCCCAGACCCCATGGAGCGCGCCCACTGGCTGCACGGGTGTGAGGCGGAGGCTGCGCCGGCGGCGCGTCCACTGCTGCGGCGAGCGCTGGCGTTGTGACCGCGTCGATCTGAAGTCCGACACGATCGGCAGCGGCGCTCGGGTTGCCTTGCCTGTTTGGCGGGTCGCGCGTTCGCGCCTTGCCAGCGACTCACCGCCGCGCATGCGGACCGCAGGCGTCGATCGGCCGCTTGTGGCCGTCCGGCGGCGGCGGATCAACCGCGCGGCAGGGCCGCCCACGCCCAGTCCAGCCAGGGCAGCAGGGCCTGCAAATCGGCCGTCTCGACGGTCGCCCCGCACCAGATGCGCAGCCCGGCCGGGGCGTCGCGGTAGGCGCCGATGTCGTAGGCGACGCCTTCGCTGTCCAGCAGCGCCACCAGGCTCTTGAGCGCTGCCGCCTGCTGGTCGGCGCCAAGCCCCCCAAACCAGGGATCCTTGATGGTCAGGCACACCGAGGTGCAGCTGCGATGCGCCGGGTTCTGGCACAGAAACTGCGCCCACGTCGAGCCCTCGATCCACCCCGCCACGGCGGCCAGGTTGGCCTCGCTGCGCGCGATCAGAGTACCCAGACCGCCGATATCCTCCGCCCAGCGCAGGCCGTCGACCGCGTCTTCGACCGCCAGCATCGACGGCGTGTTGATGGTCTCGCCAGCAAAGATGCCCTCTTGGATCTTGCCGCCTTTGGTCATCCGAAAGGTCTTGGGCAGCGGCCAGGCCGGGCTGTAGCTCTCCAGCCGCTGCACGGCGCGCGGGCCGAGCGCCAGCATGCCGTGAGCCGCTTCGCCGCCGAGCACCTTCTGCCAGGACCAGGTCACGACATC
>CAXRHS010000914.1:0-2064 GCA_964230235.1 Myxococcota bacterium | reverse complement strand
CTGCTGCTGGCGAAGCAGTTCGCGCTCGCTGGCCAGAAACTCCACCAGCAGCGTGAAAAGACCCTGGATTTCGGCGGGCGGCCGGGTCCAGTTCTGCTCCGAGAACGCGTAAAGGGTCAAGGTGTCGACGCCGAGCTTGCGGGCCATGCGCACGATCGCGCGCACCGACTCAGCGCCGGCACGGTGGCCATCGCTGCGGCCGAGCCCGCGGCGCTTGGCCCAGCGACCGTTGCCGTCCATGATGATGGCGACGTGACGCGGCAACAAGGCCGGCAGCGCCAGTTGAGAGTCGCTCGCTTGCGTGGTCGAATCAAGCCGCATGGGTCTCCTCGGGCGGTTGGACGGCGGGATAGGGCACGTCAGGCACTTCTGGCCAGGAGCGGCCGCGCCACAGCACCCAGGCCGACCAGGCGAGCAAGGGCAAGCTGATCAGCTGGGAGGTGGACAGAGCACCACCAAGCCAGATGCCGCGATCGTCCGCGCGCAGGAACTCGACACCAAAGCGGAAGGCAGCGTACAGCAGCATGAACCAGAAGAACGCCTCGCCCGCGAAACGCACGCCTGCGCGGACCCGCCGCCAACATAGCCAGCTGATGAGCGCACAGGCGGCCGCCTCGTACAGCTGCGTCGCGTGGACCGGCAGCGCGTGGGTGGCCAGATCGCTGATGCGGTGGTCGGCGAGATGGCGATCCCACGCCGGCGACCAGCGGCCGAACCGCACACCGAGCGGCGAGTCGGTGACCGCGCCGAAACAGCACCCGGCCAGAAAACAGCCGACTCGCCCAAAGACCAGGCCCATGGCGATGCCAAAGCTGGCGAGGTCAGCCACCCGCCACATCGGCATCTGCTTGCGGCGCAAGAACCAGATACCGGTCGGCACCGCCAACAAGAAGCCACCGTAGTAGGCGTAGCCGCCGTACCAGATCTTGAACACGCGCAGGCAGTCCTGGCGCTGGCGGCACAAGCCCGACGCCGCTTCGCACCAGTCGCCGAGCCCGGCATCGAGGCACTGGTTGTCGCTGGCGCACTTGAGCCCGCGGCCCAGGCTGAGGGCCGGCACCTGGAGCGGATCGGTGCACAGGTGCACGTAGTCCCAGAACTGGCCGTCCGCGACGATGTGCAGCGCACGCGAACCGATGAGACCGCACGCCAGCATCAACAGGCCGAGATCCAAGATGGGATTGCCGGGCATACCTTGTTGCATGCCGAGTTTGTGCGCCCACAAGATGGCCAGGGTGAACCCGACCATCAGCAGGGTGAAATATGCCGGCAACGTGGTGATGCCGATGTCAAACGAGGGATGCACGGGGCGGCGCCTAGGCCGAGGGCGTGGCAGCGGCCGAAGCCGCGGGCGCGGGCTGGCGGCGAAAGATCGACTCGGCGGCAATCAACACGACGCCGACGGTGATGCCGATGTCGGCCACGTTGTAGACCGGCCAGCCGTGGACCTTGCCATCGGTGACCACGAACATGTAGATGAAATCGATGACCACACCGTAGTGCAGGCGATCGACGAGGTTACCGACCGCGCCGCCCAGGATGGCGGCCAGCGACCAGCTGGCGAGCGCGGTGCCGCCGTTGCCCTTCCACAGCCACCAGCCCAGGCCAATCGAGGCCAGAGTCGCAATCACAGTGAACAGCAGGTGGCGAAGCAGCGGCGGCGCGTTGGTCAAAAAGCTGAACGCCGCGCCCGGGTTCTCGGCGTAGACGAATTGCAGCCAGTTGGGCAGCAGCACGATGTTGCGGTCGAGCACGGCCAGCCCCTCGCCGGCTGCGAGCGGCGTGTCGAGCGCTGGCGCTGCCTCGGCCACTTGCCAAGCCCGGGTCAACAGGGCTGGAACGGCGCTGGCATCTACGCGCCAGGCTTCTGCCAACACCTCGGTGACGGGCTTGCCCAAGTGGCGGTTCAACAAGCGGATTGCGCGCGGCGCAGCGTTGCCACTGCCTTCGCTGACCACGATCTGGCGGCCCAGCCACTGGCCGTCGACGTTGGCAGACTTGGGCCACTGGCCGGGCTGCAAGCGGACGAGCGCCCCGCGCTTGTCGATGGCGTCGGCCTCCGCG
>CAXRHS010000913.1:0-3413 GCA_964230235.1 Myxococcota bacterium | reverse complement strand
ATCGCGGCGCACGCCCTCGCTGTCTTGGCTGGCGCCGCCCAGGCCCAGCAACCGCGCCAAGTCGGTCGCTGCCAAGGGCTCGCCTTTGCTGGCCAACTGGCCAACTACGCCGCGAATCAAGTCGGGCAGTTGCTCGGGGCTGCCGTTCAGCAGCCGGGCGAACCGCAGTTCGCTCACCCCTGCGCGGCGCAGCGCCCGGCCAAGGCCGTAGCCATTCGCCTGGTCGGCACCCACGGTGGCGATCGCCCAGCACAGCACCGACCACGCCTTTTCGTCCGCGTCGCGGCGGTCACCTTCGGCAGCGGCAACAAGGCCCGCCGGTTCGACCACGGCGAACAGCAGCCGCCAGAACGCCGGCCGCGCGGGGTCGGTCGGCTCGCCGCGCCGCAGCTGGGCCAGCTCGCCAGGGCCGAGGCGGCCGATGGCCGAGACGAGCTGGCGGACGACTTGGGCGAGGCCCGGTTTGACTGGCGCGTCGGCGGCGGCAGGTCGAGCAGAACCAAGCGTTTCCGTGGTCATAGGGCGTTCTCCTCGGCCACCTGGGCGGTGGGCTCTTTGAAGTGGTGCTTGATCGCGCAGGCCGTCAGCATCGATTCAGCCCCGGCGATGGCCCGGTAGCGGCGCACGCCAGAGTAGGGGGTGGCGGCAATGGCGGATTCGAGCACCGCCTCGCAATTGGTGAGAAGCCAAGCTTTCCAGTTGGCGTCGGCGGCCTGGCCATCGAGGTCGGCGTCGTCCCAGAGCTGGTCGAAGAAGGCGTGGTCGACGCGTTGGTCGAACTGCACGGTCCAGCTATCTGCCGTCTTGGCGTCTGACTTGAGCTTGTCGGTTCCGGCCTGCTGCAGCTTGAGCAGAGCCGGGCGAAGCACCGATTTGCGCGCCAGTCCAGCCAGTTCTACGCGGTCGCGGGCGCGCTGAGCCAGCGCATCGCCGCTCGCCAGGCCTTTGATCCGACCGCGGACCTTGACCGGGATCTGCACGCGGCGTTCGTGCAGGCCATTGGTCTGGCCTTGGCCGCGCGCAAGCACTTGGCACTGCAGCGCTACGTCACCCGCTACCGGCGCGTAGGCGTCGCCATGCTGGTACAAGCCGCCGCACATCAGGTCGACAACTTTCTTGTAGTCGAAACCCTGCTCACCGATGGTCAGCGCCTTGCCGTCCTTGAGCGCCACCGGCAGCCAAGGATCGCCTAGGCGGCCGCTGCGGTCCTCCGCGTTGAGACGTTTGGTCTCTGTACCCGTCGTGCGCGCGCGCAGACCGCCCGCCTGCTCTACGATTCGGATGCGCCTGCAGATTTCGACGAACAACGGATCGAGTTCGCCCAGATCCAGGCTGGCGGTCCCGTCCCAGGATTCAACCCACAACAGGGCCTTCGTGCCCAAAAGGCCCTGCTCATCCGCGATCCTCTCGCGGGCAGCGGCCAACAGCGCCACATCGCGCCGCCACCGCGCCCCCCACACGCCATCGGGCACGTGCGAAATGCTGGCGCGACTGGCATAGCCGCCGTTCATGCGGGCAATACCGTAGATCGTAGCGCCGCCAAAACCATCGGACGTCTGCACGCTGCACAACGCGAAAAGCCACTGTTCGGGCGAACCCAAGACCGCCGTTGCTGGCTTGACGTCGTGGACCTTGGCGGTCACCAAGTAGTCGATTCCGTCTGGCGATTGCTTGAAGTCCCAAGGCTTGTCGTCGCCCTTCTTGGAGACCTTGGCAAAGCGCCCTTCCGGCAACCCCGGCTGAAAAATCGCCGGCAGCGCCAAGTCCTCGACCACCAGCGCCCACGCCTCGTCCCTGCCGCCGGCCAAGTCCCGCAACCAACCCGCCCACTCTGCTTCCGTCGCCAGCGCCGCTTCATTGATCCTCAACTCCTGCCGCTCCAGCACAATTGCGCCGAGTTGGGCCAAGAAGCAGAACCACGGCTGGCGCTGGTGGCGGCGCAGCGCAGCAAACGCCTCAATCTCGCCATTGGCCAACTGCCGCAAGACCCCCGGCAAGGTCAGCGCGGTCTCCCCCAAGCCCGGGATGCGCACGCTGATCAACGGTTCCGTCAAGAAGTTATGCAAGATTCTGTCAGCCATCAAATTCCTCACTTGCCGCCGAAGTGGTGGCCAAACGCAGACCCCAGCGGTCATAGCGCAGTTGCAGTGGGCCAAACCCGATGCGGAGCGTACCACCGGGTTCCACTGTGTCAACGGCCACTTCCTCAGGCCCAATGCCAGTGGCCTGCCAGCCCGGCAGGTTCAGCGCAGAGATGGTCGCGCCAAACGGGCTCTTGCGAGGGGCCGCTAGCTGAAGCGCACGATCTTGGGCGCCCAGCCGCGTGGCGCACTTGGCCAGGTCGTCGCGGCTATACGCGCAGTTCTCGAATGGCTGTGCGAAATCGAGTTTGCCAGCATGGGCAATACTGCGCTGCGAACCCACAGCGCCAGCACAATGCTGGGCGTGGCGCAGCCAGACCGGGTCTGCGCCTGCCACCGCCGCCAGGGCCGCAGCGTGCAGCCCCGACTCGACCAACTGCCGATTCATCGCCGGCAACTGCCACTGCGGGTGTCGCTGGATCTGTTGCCAGGTGGCTTCGATCATCCGCAGGTCCTCATAGACCGTGCCGATCCCCGCCGGACCACGCGCTTTCTTGTCTTTGCCAATGAACGCGCGAAGGTCGCGCTCCGCAGGCACCAGCACCACCGCCCGCGCGTGCTCGAATCCCGCCGGCCGCGTCGGCCGCTCGTGGCGGTGCAGGCGGCCAATGCGCTGCAGCAGCACGTCCATGGGGCACACGTCGCTGATCAGCAGGTCGGCGTCCAGATCCAGGCTCTGCTGAACGGTCTGGGTCGCCACCGCCACGCACCCGCGACTACGGTCGCTGTGCTTGCCAAACTCCCGCTCGATAGCCTGGTCGAGCAGGGTCCGGTCTTGCGCCGCATAGCGACTGTGATGGGGCGTAGCCACCCGCCGGTCATCTGCCAAGACACCGAACAGCAGATAGCCGTCGCCGGCCAATGCCCGCTCGACAGCTTCTTGCGTCGCCAGACAGGTGGCCACCGTGTTGCGGACGACCAACACCTTCGCGCCAGCGCGCGCCGCCACGGCTGCATGGCTAGCCACGACATCGAAATCGCCGATAGCGCCCAGCGCCTCCACCGCCACCAATTTCGGCGACCCGTCGGTAGTCGCCGGCACGGCGGCAACGCCGCTCGAAAACAAGGGATAGGGCGCAACCATTGCCTCGGCCAAACCCGGCGTGCCGACCCGCCGCGATCCAGGTGCCGTCAGGCGCGCCCGGAGCTCGCCGCCCAGCGTCGCGGACAGCAACAAGGCGTGCCCCCCCGCCTGCACGTGCCAGGCCAGCACATGGCGCAACAGCACTTCCATGTAGGGGTCAGAGGCATGGACCTCGTCGATCACCAGCA
>CAXRHS010000912.1:0-7821 GCA_964230235.1 Myxococcota bacterium | reverse complement strand
GAACCGAGCTTTGACGTCGAGCAGGGCTACCACACCACGATTTCAGGCTTTCACAAGGTGCACCGCTTGACCCGCGGTCAGCGCAGCAAGACCTGGGGCGACGGCCTGCAGCCGACCATCGGCGCGACTACGCCGGTCAAGGACGTCATCAACAACTCCAAATCCAGCGAGGGCGGCAAGGTCGGCGACAAGATGACCACCGGCGAAGTCGGATCGTCGCAGGTCAAGCACCACTACGTGCCGCAGCTCAACGTCAGCGACTTTGAGTTCTTGCAGGCGATCGGCGCCAGTTTGGAGATGAAGGCGGGCGACACCAGCAAGACAGAGGTCACGTTTCGCAAGCCCGAGGCCAGCGGCGCCGCCGTGGTCAAGATCGCGCGCGAACGCAGCGGTCAGGGCGGGTCGGGCTCGGCCGGCGCGTTCCTGCACCTCAATTTTCGCCTGTCCACCGTGCAGCAGTACGCGGCGGTCGAGGTGCGCAGTTGGGACTTCGTGACCAAGAAGAACATCGTGGCCAAGGTCACCAGTTCGACCTACTCGTTTGAAGGCAACAAGGGCCATAGCGAGACGGGCACGGCGCTGTACAACTCGGGTTCTACCGGGCGCAAGTACATCGTGGTCGACCAACCGGTGAACACCAAGGCCGAGGCCGAGGCCATCGCGCAGTCACTTTTCGACCAGTTCTCGATGGATTTCTTGACCGGCGAAGTCACGATCGAGGGCGATCCCAAGGCGATTCCAGGCAAGGTGATCGAGTTCGAAGGCTTCGGCAAGTCGTTCTCCGGTAAGTTCCTGATCACGGCGGCGACCCATTCGTACCGGCCCGACGAAGGCTACAAGACCACGATCGCTTTTTCGCGCAACACCAAGGGCGCGTAGCTCCAGTCGTCCGCGCTTGCGGACCGCTGCGCCGGGCGTCGGGCGCATTGGTGCCCGCGATCGCAGGGTTTTTCCACCTGTTGGCGCGCAGAGCTGGCCGCGGTGGTCGCCTTGGCCAGTTGTCACCCAGTTGAATCGTTGTAAAACGAGGCGTTGCGCAGCGATGTGGCAGGCTGCGACCGGTTGGCGCGGTCGCCTGCCGGCGCGGGCGTTGACACCATTGGGCGTGCCGTTACGATTGCGCCGGTTGCGCGAATCTGCCGCCCGGGCTGCTGCGCGCGTTTAGACGCCCCGCGACCCCGCATCCGCGCCAATGCGGACGTGGGCGGCGACTGGAAATCGCGGCCAATACGGCGACTTGCCGTCGGTCAGGCTGCCGACCTTGCATCGGCTCCCCTGGCGGCTGCGCCTGCACCTCGTCCGCTGTCCGTTCGCAGTCCGTTGCCCGCGCCGCCCGTTGTCCGCCGCCTGCCGCGCCCCTGAGGTCGAATCCGCGATGGTCAAAAGTTTCCTCGGCAAAGGCATGAAGTTTCCGCTGCAAATCAACGCGGTGGGCGGCATGGCGATGTCCGAAGGCAACTCGAACATCGAGGAAGGGGTGCGCTTGATCGTGGGGACGGCCGTCGGCGAGCGCGTGATGCGGCCGATGTTCGGGTGCCGCATCCACGACTACGCCTTCCACCCCAATTCGTCGAGCACCGCTGGCATGGTGGCGTTCTACGTGGCCGAGGCGCTGAACAAGTGGGAGCCGCGCATCACCGATGTGCGCGTGACCGCGCGACCGCAAAGGGACCCTGAGTCGCTGATGCTGGTCGAGATCAACTACCGGGTCCGGTCGACCAATGTCGACATGAACATGGTCTATCCGTTCTACCTCCGGCGGGAGCAGGATCTATGATCCCCAGTCCAAACCTCGACGATCGCAATTTCGAGGACATCGTCCAAGAAGCGGTCCGGCTTATCCCGCAGTACTGCCCGGAGTGGACCAACCACAACCGCTCCGACCCCGGCATCACGCTCATCGAGCTTTTCGCTTGGATGACCGAGATGACGCTGTACCGACTCAACCGGGTGCCGGAGAAGAACTTTTTGGCGTTCCTCGAGTTGATGGGGATCGCGTTGGCGCCGCCGCAGCCGGCGCGCACCGTGCTCAAGTTTGGCATCAATCCCAAAGCCGATGTCGTCACGGTGCCGCAGGGCACCCGCGTCGGCACCAAACCGGGGCCGGACGGCAACACCATCGCGTTTGAGACGGAAAGCGATCTGGTGGTCACCAACGCGGCGCTGGCGATGTGCATGAGCCAGTACCACGAGACCTTTAGCGATTACACCGGGTTGCTCGGCCGCAAGCGCGAAGGCGTTGAGCTGTGGTCCGGCGTGCGCAGCGTCGAGCGCTTCCTCTTTGTGGGCGACAAGCGCTTGGAGGCGTTCAACGAAACCTCGGTGCTGACCATCCGCACCACGGCACCCGGTTCGACCCCTGTGCCGCTGTGCAAACAACTGGAATGGGAGTACTTCGACGGCGAACGGTGGCGCGCGCTCGCCAGTCCGCCGCTGGAGACCGAAGTCGACCAGGTCGCGCTCATCGGCCCGCCCAAGATGGCGGAGACGCAGGTTGGCGATTTTACCGGCCTTTTCTTGCGCGGAAAGCTCATCGAGGTGCCGAGTCAGGCCTCGGATACCCTGGCCGACGTGGTGTCGATGCGGTTGGAACTGACCGGGGAAGGCGAAACGCCCGACCTTGCCTATTCCAATCAGGCCGCCGGCTTCTACCTCAAGCTGGAATCTGATCGCACCATGCAGCCGTTCGGCAGTGACCCCAAGCTGGACTCGGCGCTGTACCTGTCTTGTGCACAGGTGCTCGACCACCCCGACGCCGATGTGCGCATTGATTTCGAGCTAGCCGACCCGTCAGTCGTGCCGTTGCCGCAGGCCTCTGGCGATCTGGTGGTCGCGTGGGAATACTGGAACGGCAAGAAGTGGCGGTTGGTTGGTCGCAATGGCTTTGGCGACTACGACCAGGAGGATCCTGGCCACGGCTTCAAGGACGATACCGCCTGCCTGACCAGCAACGGCTACGTGGCTTTTCGGCGGCCCAAGGACATCAAAAGCAGCGATGTCAACGGCAAAGAGGCCGTGTGGGTGCGCGCCCGCATCGAGCGCGGCGACTTTGGTGTGCCCGGCACCTACGAACTGGAGAACGACCGCTGGGTTTGGAAAGACAGCCGGCCCTTGCGCCCGCCAAACGTCAAGCGCATGGCGCTGCGGTTCGTCGAACAAGAGCACGCGTTCGACAAGGTCATGGCCTACAACGACTTCTTGTACAGCGACTACACGGCGCTGGCCAGCGAGTCGGAAGCCGGCAAGCCATTCCAGCCTTTTCAGCCCATCGCCGAAGAGAGTCCAACGCTGTATCTGGGCTTCAAGATCTCGAACTACGACGGGCCCAATCCGCCCGGCCCACAGCCGTTTCCCAACGACAAGATTCAGCTCTACTTTGAGCTCGCGGAAAATGACGGTCCGGGGCGGCGGCTGCGCGCAGGGCCAGGGCAGACCAGCAAGCAACTCAACCAGGTGCACGCCGAGCAGGTCATCAACTGGGAGTACTGGAACGGCAAGGACTGGTCGAGCCTGATTACCCGCGACCTGAGCTACGGTTTTACCCAGTCGGGCTACATCGAGTTTGTCGGGCCGACCGACCACCGTGCGCACAAACGCTTTGGCGTGCCGCTGTACTGGCTGCGCGCGCGGCTGGAATTTGGCGGGTACGACGAGCCGCCGATGCTGCGCAACGTGTTGCTCAACACCGTGTACGCGACCAACGTCACCACCTACACCGATGAACTGATGGGCAGTTCGCGCGGAACGCCCAATCAGGCGTACAAGTTCGTGCGCGGCCCGGTGCTGCCCGGCGAAGAGGTCTGGGTCAAAGAGCGCGAGCGGCCGCCGAGCCCCGACCTGTACGAGTTGGAGAACTACTACGGCGAGCGCTTCATCGAACAGACGCCCGAAGGCGTGCTGGTGCGCTGGATCGCGGTCGACTCGCTGTACGAGTCCAAGGCCAACGCCAGGCATTACGTCAAGGACATCGTGACCAACGAGGTGCGCTTTGGCGACGGCATCCACGGTCTCATCCCCCAGAAGGGCGACCGCAACATCGTGTGCCGCCGCTATCAGGTCGGCGACGGCGAGCGGGGCAACGTGCCCCCCGATGCCGTGACGGTGCTCATGCAGGCCGTGCCGTATGTCGACTCGGTGCGCAACGTGTACGCCGCGGCCGGCGGCTGCGACCTGGAGACGATCGACGAGGCCAAGCGGCGCGGTCCGCACTCGCTCAAGGCCAAAAGCCGCGCGGTCACCGCCGAGGACTTTGAGTGGCTGGCGATCGAGGCGTCGAACTCGGTGGCGCGGGTGTGCGCCCTGCCGACCCACGAGCGCGAGGGCGAGATTACGGTGGTCATCGTGCCCAAGGTCGCGGAGTCGCACCCAGATTTTCTCGACAAGCCGATCCCGTCGACCGAGCTGCTCCGCAAGGTGCGCAACCACCTGGCCGACCGCAAGCTCATCTCGACCATGCTCAACGTACAGCGGCCGACCTTTCGCGAACTGTCGACCGTGGTCGAAATCGTGGTGCTGCAGACCGCCGGGTCGGACCGGGTCAAGCGCGAAATCGAAAGGCGCATTCGCTGGTTCCTGCACCCGCTCAAGGGCGGCAAGGAAGGCAAAGGCTGGCCGTTTGGGCGGCCAGTGTACCGGGTAGACCTGTACCACGTCATCGAAGACGTGCCAGGCGTCGATTTCGTGGACCGCGTGCGGCTGGTCGATGAAGCGACCAAGCTCGAGGTCGACCAGTTCAAGGTCGGCACCGGCGAATTGGTGCACGTGGTGCGGGTCGAAGTGGTCGAGAAGGCGCACGAGCGCATCGTCTAGCGACGGCGTGGGGGCCAATCGCCCCACCGACGGCGGCAATGGGCGCGCGCAAGCCCAGCAGAGCAGGTAGCGATGGCAGTGGGTTCGGGTAGCGCAGTGGCAGGTTTGGGCGGGCGGCCGACCGGGGGCGCACGTCCGCCGGATCGCCGTCTGCGCAAAGTCATCATGCCGGAGCTGACCGGCTTGCGCCTGCCGGACGCGGCGATCGTGCTGCAGCAGGCTGGCCTGCCGCCGCCGCTGCCGCGCTACGTTGAGGCCTATGCCGACCCCAATACGGTGGTGGAGCAGTACCCGATTCGCGGCCAGCTCATCGACAGCACGACCGTTACCCAGCTGTCGGTGGCCAAGCAGAATTGGCTGCGCTACCTGCCGCAGATCTTTCAGCTGACGGCCGACAACGAGAACCAGCTGCTGCACGAATTCCTGTGGATTTTCCAGCAGGAGCAGGACAAGATCGGCGACGTTCTGGACCGGCTGCCGTCGCTTTTTCGACCGCACGAGACCGAGCCGCACTTCTTGCCGTGGCTGGCCAGCTGGATCGCGCTGCAACTGGAGAGCGACTGGCCGGTGGAAAAGCAGCGGCGCTGGCTGCGCAAGGCGCCGGCGCTGTACAGCATGCGCGGCACCAAGTACGCGCTTGAGCTGCTGCTGGAGATGTACATCGGCGTCAAGCCGGAGATCACCGAAAACGCCTGGCCGTTTGACGCTTTTCGCGTTGGCGTGACCAGCGAAGTCGGCATCTCGACCGTGGTTTTGCCGCCGATGAACCTGGCCCACTGCTTTGTGGTCAAGCTGCCGCAACCGGCGAGCGCGTTTGCCGACGACCAGATCATTCGCCTCCACCGCGTGATCCCGGCCGAAAAGCCGGCGCACACCAACTATTTTCTGACCTTCTCTGACCAGGCCGACCTGGGCGCCGAAGACCATGGTTTCGTGATTGGCGAAGAGAGCCTGGTCGGCGAAGACGACGTCGACTGGAGCAATGCGCCCTAATCGGGCCCAAAGACGCGCACCCTGACCCCCTGAGGACACGATGGCCGAGATTACCGAACGCAATTACCGCCGCCTGAACTTCTTTCGCGGCTTTCGCACCACCGAGAAGGACTGGAACGACGGCGAGCGCTACCACGTCGAAAAGCGCCGGCTGCACAACCGCATGATGCATGGGCCGGGCATCGTGCCGCACGCGCTCGGCGGGCTGCGGGTGCAGGC
Organism: Myxococcota bacterium; assembly: GCA_964230235.1. GTDB lineage: Bacteria > Myxococcota_A > UBA9042 > UBA9042 > UBA9042 > SXRM01. The sequence goes on along the minus strand of CAXRHS010000912.1, from coordinate 1,800 downwards.
GCGCTCGCAAGGTCAGCTGGCGGTCGAGATCCAGGCTGGCTACGCCGTGGACGGCCAGGGCAACGACATCTTCTTGTGGGAACCGGAGATCAAGCAGTTCAACCCCAACGACTTCAAGCTGCCGGCGACCGTGTACCTGGTCGCCCGCTACATCGAGGAGTTCACCGATTTCATCAGCTACAAGGAGAACCTGGACTTCAAAGGGCACCGCAAGATCGCGGAGTCGATCAAGATCGAGTGGAGCGTGACTGAGCCGGACCTGCACACCGAGGTCGAACTGGCGCGCATCAACGTGGCCAAGGACATCAAGCGCATCTTGGACCCCAAGGATCCGTTCAACCCGCAGCCCAACGAGATCGACCTGCGGTTCGTGCCGGTGGCCGGCATCGTCGGCTCGTTCCTCAATCCGCAGATGCTGTGGGAAATCATGGAGATGATTCGGCGCAGCAAGCAGGTCTATGCGCTGATGTTCCACCAGATGCGGATCCTGCCGGCGGCCGACGTGCTGCACGGCTTTATCACCTTGGAGATGCTGATCCACGCGCAACTGGTCGACCTGCGCAATATCTTCAACCTGTACCTCATCATCTTGAACCACCAGTGGAGCGTGATCCTGGAGATCGAGGCCAACGTGCCGCAGATTTCGAGCCAGCGCGACTTTGCCAACTTCAAGAAGCAGGTCGAGATCTCGCTGCAGCGCTACCAGGAGCGGCACTTCTCGATCGACTTCCTCAATGGCTTGATGAGCTACCAGGGCGAGTGCCAGAAGTTCATGGAGACCATCTTCCAAAAGCAGCTCAAGCCGACCAAGAAGCTGGAGGCCAAGACCACCGACACCAGCGCGGTGGTCGAGAACATCAAGGTCCGCTCGGCGCCGTTCGAAGAGCGCATGAGCATCGAGGGCCAGGACATGGTGCTCATCGACACCATCGACCCCATCGACCCGGACAGCGAGAAGGGCCACCAGTGGCGCATCGTGGGCGAGCGCGACAAGTACCGCACCCGTCAAAAGCTCAAGTACCCCGACGGCGCCACTGTCGAAGACGCTGGCGTGGCCTTCGAAGGCGGTCACCTGGAGTTTGAGGTCAAGAACGTCGAGCCGGGCAAGGATGTCTACGTGGTCTGGCGCATGGACTACGTGCACGGCGACTGGGAAGCCGAGGTCGAGGCCAACGACAAGCGCCTCGCCAACTGCATCTGCGCCGGCAGCGACCGCAAGGCGCGCTGGCGCAACTGGGTGTACGTGGTGCTGGCCGAGTACGTGCGCGAAGTCTCGCTGCGGATCAAGATCAAGCCGGTCACCGCGGACCGCGACATCAACGTGTTCAAGATGTGGGCGTACCAGCCGGTCAAGCGCGGGTAGGCCGATGGTGTCGGTGCGCCTTGAATCGCGATCCGGCGCGTGCCATCCTGATGGCAGCGGTCGCGGTGTCGCGCCAGGTCAGCGCGGGATCGCGCCCGGGTTCGCGGCGATCCCGAAGGTCGGGGTCGCGTCGACCGCCAGCACCGGGTCCGAGTCGATCCGAAATCGAGGCGCGCCGTGATCGCCAACATCGTTGTCGATTTCTTCAAGAGCCTGGGCCAACAGCGCATCGACGGCGCCGTCAACGCGGTCAACGCCAAGAAGATGGGCGCGATCGCCAAGGCCAAGTCGTCGGCGGCCAAGCAGTTCAACAAGGCGGTCGACGCCCCGCTCAAGGCCGCCAAAGATGCGGCCAAGGGCGGCGGTGGCGGCGGCCCGGCCAAGAAAGACGCCCCCAAGGCGGAGGGAGGCAGCGTGGGTTGGTTCAGCAAGAAGAA
>CAXRHS010000911.1:0-5637 GCA_964230235.1 Myxococcota bacterium | reverse complement strand
CGACCGATCCATGGCCGGCGCTCGGTGTGGTCGTGGGCAGTGTGCTGGGCGTGGCTGCATTCGTGACGGTGCTCGGCCGGGTGCTCATCTACGCCGAACGCAAGATCGCGGCGCACTTCCAGTGTCGGGTCGGGCCCTACCGGGTGGGGCCGCATGGCACCCTGCAAGCGGTCGCGGACGCTTTCAAGCTGCTGCTCAAAGAAGATGCGGTGCCGAGCGGCGCCGACCGTCTGCTGCACATCCTGGCGCCGGTGCTGTCGTTTGCGGGCATGGTCCTGTGCATCATCGCGCTGCCGATGGGTCCACAGGCCCAGGTCGTCGATCTCGACATCGGCGTGCTGTACGTCACCGCGGTCGCAGGGCTGGGCGTGCTCGGCATCCTGCTCGGTGGCTGGTCGAGCCACAACAAGTGGAGTCTGCTCGGTGCCATGCGCGCAGGGGCCCAGATTGTCAGCTACGAGTTGTCGGCGATGCTGGCGTTGCTGGTGGCGGTGCTGTTTTCGGGGACGCTACAGCTGTCGGGCATCGTGTTGGCGCAGCAAGAGGGCTGGTGGATCTGGCGTGCGCACGGCGCAGGGGTCGTCGCCTTCGCGCTTTTTGTGGTCGCCGGAACGGCCGAAATCAACCGCACGCCGTTTGACCTGGCCGAGGGCGAAAGTGAGCTGACCGCCGGTTTTCACACCGAGTATTCCGGTCTGCGGTTTGCGTTCTTCTTTCTGGCCGAGTTCTTGAACCTTTTCGTGCTGGCCGCCATGGCCACGACACTTTTCCTGGGCGGCTGGATGCCGCTGCACGTCGGCGACTGGACCGCATGGAATGCCGCCATGGACACCGTGCCACCGGGTTTGTGGTTTGCCGGCAAGGCCGCGGCGGTGGTGTTCCTGCTGATGTGGTTCCGCTGGACCTTCCCCAGGTTGCGGGTCGATCAGCTGATGCGGTTGGAGTGGAAGGTCCTGCTGCCGATTGGCTTTGCCAACCTGTTTGTCGCCGCCCTGCTGGTGGTGACCGGTTGGTACTTCTTCCCGACCCAAGGCGCAACCGGCAGTAGCCCGCCGGCCCCCGCCGTGTGGTCGAGCGACGACCCCGGGAGTGCGCCGTGAGCGACGACAGCGCCACCCCCGTCGCCGCGCCCGCAACCGCGGCTGCTCCTCCGCCCGGCCCGAGCGGACAGGCCGTGGTGGTCGCGCCGCCCTGGCTCGACGACGTGGGCGTGGCCGGCGCAATCCGCAAGGGCATCGCCTCGCTGGTTGGCGGCATGCGGGTCACCGGCCGTTACGTCGCCCGGCCGAGCACGGTGGTGACCCAGCACTACCCGGAAAACCGCGAAACCCTGCGCCTGCCGGACCGCTTTCGCGGCGCCTTGCGCTTCCACCACGACGCCGACGGCTACCACGGCTGCACGGTGTGCCGCATCTGCGAAGACCAGTGCCCCAACCGCAGCATCGTCATCACCCAACGCGACAAGGGTGCGCTGACCAAAAAAGAACTCGACGCCTTCGTGTGGCGCCTGGACGCCTGCACCTTTTGCAATACCTGCGTCCAGGTCTGCCCGTTCAACGTGCTGCACTTCGGCCCGGGCTTCGAGTCGGCGGTCAAAGACCGGCGCATGCTGGTCTACACCCACAATGGCTATTCCGGCCCGACCGCGGCGCTGCTGAACAAAGTCGCTGACCCACAAGCCAGAAAGGCCGCGTGCGAGCCCCGCGATCCCTTCTGTGGGCCGACTGTCTTACAGGCCTTGGCGGATCAACGGGCGGCGCGGCGCAAGGCATCTGAGCTGGCGCAGGGCGTGGGACTGAAGTCCCCCGCTACGTTCGAGAAGTCCGCTGCGCGGACTGCCCCCGACCCTGAACCAGTCCCTGTGCCTGTCCCTGACCCTGTCTCTGCGGTTGACCCTGTCCCTGTCGCTGTCCCTGCGCCTGTCGTTGCCCCGCCTGCAGAGGCCACCCATGTTGGCTGAAGCCCTGCGCACCGCGCTGTTCTGGCTGTTCGCGGCGCTGTCCCTGTCGCTGGCCTGGTCTGTGGTCGGCAACCGCCGAATTCTGCGCGCCGCGGTGGCGCTGATGGGCGTGCTCGGCTGCAGCGCGGCTTTCTACGCCCTTTTGGGCTTCGGGTTCCTGGCCGGCATCCAGATTCTGGTCTACGTCGGCGGCATTGTGGTCTTGCTGGTGTTTCTGGTCATGCTGACCCGGACCCAAGCGCTACTGGAAGACGAGCCTTCCCCCTGGCGCCACAAAGTCGGGGTGGTGGCAGCACTGGCCTTTTTCGCGCTCAACCTGTGGGCGCTGTCCGGCTTGCCCGACGCCCCGGAGCAAGGGCCGGCGCTGGGCGGCGACACCCGTGCGATTGGCCGGGCGCTGCTCGACACGGGTCCCGAAGGCTACGTGGTGCCGTTTGAGGTGGTGTCGGTGCTGTTGCTGGCGGCACTGGTCGGCGGCATTGCAGTCGGGCGCAAGGTTGAACACGCGACCGCTGTGGCCCCCGCACCACCGGCGGAGGCCGCCCATGGCTGAGCTGCTGCCCGCTGGCGCCACCGGTCTGCACGCCTGGCTTTTGGTGACCTCGGCGCTGTTCTCGCTTGGCATCTATGGCCTGCTGACCCGCCGCAACGCCGTCGGGATCCTGTTGTCGCTGGAGCTGTGCCTGAACGCCGCGGCCGTGCAGTTCGCCGTCTTCAATGCGCTGCGCGCCCCGGCGCGCGTCGACGGCGCGGTGATCGCGTTGTTCGTGGTCGCGGTCGCCGCCGCCGAAGTGGTGGTCGGCATGGCGATTTTCGTGGCTCTGTTCAGCCAGCGCCGCACGGTCGACATCACCGAGTTGAGCGGCGACGGGCCTGGCAGCCCCGGAGTCGGACCGTGAGCTACGACCACAGCGCCATCGTGCAGCACGCCTGGGTCATCCCGGCGCTGCCGCTGTTGTCGTTTGCGGTCGTTGGTCTGGTCCTGCGTCCCCTCAACGCGCGTCTGGCCGGGGGCGTGGCAGCGGCGTCGGTGGCGCTGTCGGCCGCGCTCGGTTGGTGGCTGGCGTTCGACTACCTGCAGTTCGCACCGCCCGCTGGCCCGTTGCCGACGCTTTTGCCCTGGCAGGCCGAGTGGCTGCGCTTCCAAGAGGGCCTGCGCATCGACGTGGGCACCTTGCTCGACCCCGCGAGCGTGCTGCTGGTGGTGGTGGTGACCACGGTGTCGGCGCTGGTGCACCTGTACTCGCTGGCCTACATGCGCGGCGAAACGGGCTACGGCCGCTACTTCGCGATCCTCAACCTGTTTACGTTCAGCATGTTGGGTCTGGTTTTGGCCCCCAACCTCGTGCAGATGTTCGTGTGTTGGGAGTTGGTGGGTGCCTCGTCGTTCTTTCTCATCGGCTTCTGGTACGACCGGCCGGCAGCGGTGGCGGCGAGCAAAAAGGCGTTCGTGGTCACACGCTTTGCCGACCTGGGTTTTCTGGTGGCGATCCTGGTTTTGGGCCAGGCCGCTTTTACCGTGCGCGCGCAACTTGGCCCGGCGGCTGGCGACCTGCAGGCGCTCGACTTCGCCTTCCTGGGCCGACCCGACGTGCTGGCCGCGCTGGCCCAGCAAGCGCCCGTGGTCGGCGGCATGACCGCGCTGACGCTTGGGTGCCTGCTGCTGTTCGTCGGCGGCGCCGGCAAAAGCGCCATGTTTCCCTTGCACATCTGGCTGCCCGACGCCATGGAGGGCCCGACGCCGGTGTCGGCGCTGATCCACGCCGCGACCATGGTGGTGGCGGGCGTGTACCTGGTGGCACGGGCGTTTCCGCTGTTTGACGCGGCCGATGGCGTGCTGACCGTGGTGCTGGCGGTCGGAACCTTCACGGCGCTTTTTGCCGCCGCCATCGGCTGCACCCAAGACGACTTGAAGCGCGTGCTGGCGTTTTCGACGCTGTCGCAGCTGGGTTACATGATGCTGGCGCTCGGCACCTGCGACGGCGGCGATCCCACAGGACGTTCGGCCGCGCTGTTCCACCTGTTCACCCACGCCTTCTTCAAGGCGCTGCTTTTCTTGGCGGCCGGCGCGGTGTTGCACGCGACGCACACCGGCGATGTCTGGCACCTGGGCGGGCTGCGCAAACAAATGCCGTTGACCCACGCGCTGTTCCTGCTGGCGACCCTGGCCATCGCCGGAATCTGGCCGCTTTCCGGGTTCTTTTCCAAAGACGAGATCCTGGCGGCCGCACTGCACGGCGGCCACCCGTTGGTGTTCGCGGTGGGCCTGGGCGTCGCCGGTCTGACCGCTTTGTACATGGCGCGGGTGTACCTGCTGGTGTTTTGGGGTCAACCGCGCCGCGAAGTGACGGCGCACGCCCATGAAGCGCCGCTGACCATGGTCCTACCCATGGGTGTTCTGGCGGTGCTGGCCGCGGTGGCTGGGTTCATTCCAGTGTCGCGGTGGGTGGCGCTGCCGGGGGCGACCGCGCACGCCGGCATCGACTGGGCGGTGGCCGTGCCGGCGACGCTGGTGGCATTGGCCGGATTTGCCGCCGCGGGGTGGCTCTATGCCGCGGATTTGGGTCGGCCCGATGCGGCGGTCGCCCGCCTCGGGCGGTTGTACCAGGCGCTGCGCCACAAGTTCTGGATCGACGAACTGTACCTGTGGGTCACCCGTAAGCTGATTTTTCGGCTGGTCGCGGCGCCGATTGCGTGGCTCGACCGCATGGTGGTCGACGGCGCCATGCACAGCGTGGGCTTGCTGACGCGGTTGGCGGGCGCGGGCGTGCAGGCGGCGCAGACCGGCCAGGCCCAGGCGTATGCGGCGTGGGCGCTGGCCGGTGCGGTGTTGACGGTCGGCCTGGTGTGGGCCGCGGCGCGGGCGGGGTAGGCGATGGGTCTTGCCTCTGCCATCGTGTTGTTGCCACTGGCGACCGCGCTGGCGGTGCTGGCCGTGCCGTCCGCTTCCGCGCACCTGATTCGCTGGGTGGCGCTGGCCGGTACCGGCCTGCACCTGGTCCTGTCGGGGCTGGCGACCTGGGCGTATTGGCAAGCTGCGGCCGGCGATGCAACGCTGGCGCGCAGCGCCACCACGGGCAAGCTCTACCTCGTCGAACGGCACCCGTGGTTCCCGTCGCTCGGCATCGACTACCTGGTCGGCGTGGACGGGGTGTCGATGGCGATGGTGCTGCTGACCAGCCTGGTCATTTTCTGTGGGGTGCTCGCCAGTTGGCAAGTTCAAGACCGCGCCAAGGAGTTCTTTGCTCTGCTGCTTCTGCTGGTCACCGGCGTGTTTGGGGTGTTCGTCAGTTTCGACCTGTTCCTTTTCTTCGTGTTCTACGAGATCGCGGTGTTGCCGATGTACCTGCTGATCGGCATCTGGGGCACCGGCCGCAAAGAAATGGCGGCGATGAAGCTGACGCTGATGTTGATGGTCGGCTCCGCGCTCATCCTGGTCGGTTTTCTGGCGTTGTGGTGGGCCGCCGGCGGCAGGACCTTCGACCTGACCCAACTGGCGCGGTTTCGCTACGACCCGGCCCTGCAGCACTGGGTTTTCCCAGTCGTATTCGTAGGTTTTGGCGTGCTTGGTGCCCTGTACCCGGTCCACACCTGGTCACCTGACGGCCACGCCTCGGCCCCTACCGCTGTCTCGATGCTGCACGCGGGGGTGCTGATGAAGCTCGGCGGCTACGGCG
>CAXRHS010000910.1:0-4170 GCA_964230235.1 Myxococcota bacterium | reverse complement strand
TCGCCGCCGTCGCCGCCGTCACCGCGTACCAATCCACCTTGCGGGTCAACGCCAGCACCAGCCCCAGCAACCCAAAACACAGCAAGGCACCAAGCAGCAGCGCATGGTCCTCGGACTGCAAAAGCACGAACAGCGCCCCGTACAGCGCCCCAATCAGCCCCGCGAAGCCCGCGCCCAGGCGATTGCTGCGCAGCACGTGACGCACATAGAACGCCAGCAGCGACACGCACGCCGCCGCCGAAATCGCATACGCCGCCCAGAACTCGATGTGCTCGGCCAGCGCCACCAGCAACAAGAAGAACATCGCCAGCGAGGTGCCGACCAGCAGGTACTGCAACGGGTGGATCTGCATCCGCCGCAACAGCTCGAAAAGCGCAAACGCCGCGAAGGTGAACGCCACGAACAGGAACCCGTACTTGGTCGCGCGGTCGGTCTGGACGTACAGGTTGACCGGCTCGACAAACCGCACGCCCAGCGCGTTGACCGGCTCGTTGACGTTCTTGAGGTGCGCGTGCACCCGCTTTTCGACCCCCGACGCCAGGTGGCTGGTCTGCCAGGTCGCCGCAAAGCCCGCATGCGTGATGTCTTTGGCGTCGGGCAGAAACTGGCCATCAAAGCTCGGGTGCGGCCACGGCGACTGCATCTGGACCCGCGTGTGCTTGCCCACCGGCGCAAAGGCCAGCCGCTCGCCACCTTGCAAGTCGAGGTCGAGCGCAAACGCCACGTCGCCGGCCGGCGCCGCGACCTTGGCGTGGATGGCCGATAACAACCCCGAGCTGCCGCTGCCGCCCAACAATTCCACGCTCTTGCCCGCCCACAGCAGCTTGGGCGCGCCCCTGACCCCACGCGTGTCGCCCAACCCAATCACCAGCTGCGGTTGACCGAAGGTGTAGGTGATGGTCGCATCGTCGGGCAAGCCATACGCGGCCGGCACGGTGAAGCTGCCGGTCAGCTTGTTGCGCGCGGTGTACAAGAGCGCCGGATAGATACCCCGGTAGCGGAATTCGGTGGTCACCTGCGCTTGCACATCCAGCGACTGCGGCAAGAACACCTCCGTTCCGTGAAAGTAGCTGAAATCAAGCCGCTCTGCGCCAGTCTTCGCATCGACGCTGCGGATGCGCTCGGTGCGCTTGTACGGCACGACCAGCAGCGGCCCGATCACGGTTTGCTGGCCGACACCGGTGGCCTGCACTTCGCGGACCACGGTCGCGGCCGTCTCCATGCGGGTGGCGACCAGATCCCGGACGTCGCCGACGCCCATGGTGACCAGAAACGCCAGCATGGCGACGACCATGGACTTGACTAGGAAATTCCGATTCATCACTGCCTCCGCGCGATGGTGCGCAAAGACAAGGTGCGACGGCCGTGTGAAGCGGCGATGCTGGGACGGTGAAAAGGCGATGAAAAGGCGGTGAACCTACGCCACCGGCAACGTCAGCCGGGCCTCAACCCCGCCCTCGACATTGCCAACGGTCACCGCACCACCGTGCAACACCGCGATTTCGCGCACCAACGGCAGACCGAGACCGGTGCCCTTGTGGGCCTGGCCAGGCGGCGGCAGCGAATAGAAGCGCTCGAACAGCCGCGGCAGCGCGAACTCGGGGATGGCGGGTCCGCGGTTGACGATGCGCAACGTCAACGTCGCTTGTTCAGGCGCCGCGCTCACGTCAATTTCGCTGTCGGGCTGCGCAAAGGCCACCGCGTTGTCCAGCAAATTACCAAGGGCCTGGCCAAGCAGCAGGCGATCCCCGCGCACGCACAGACCGTTGGACACGTTTGCCTTGACCTGCAGCCCCGCGGCCGCAAGCTGGGTCTGGCGCGAGGCCAATTGCTCTGCAACCAGCGCGTCGAGCGGCACCACGGCCGGCGCCTCCATGCCGCGCAGCTGCTCCAGCTTGGCCAGCAGCAGCATGCGCTCAATCAGCTGGTGCAGCCGCGCGGTCTGTTCGGCCACGTGGCGGGCAAAGCGCGCGCGGTCCGCCGCTGGCAGGTCCTCTTGCAGCAGTTCCGCCGAACCGGCGATGGCGCTGAGCGGACTTTTCAGCTCGTGGGTCAGCGCGTGCACGTAGTCGCTGACATAGGCCTTGCCATCGATCTGCGCCCGCAAGTGGGCGACGGCCCGCGCCAGCTGTGCCAACTCGCCAAGCGCAGCCGGCACTTCGGCGCGTTGACCGCGGCTCAGTTCGCCCGCGTAGCGCACGATGCGACCGACGCCGCGCGACAGCCACAGCGAAACGCCCAGGCCAATCGCCAGCGACAGCAGCGTCAGCACCGCGCCGGCCTTGATGAGCCGCGACCTGCCGGCGTCGATGAAGGGCTGAAAGCTGCGGTTGGGCTTGCTGACCGTCACCACGCCGATGATGCGCTCGCCGTCCTTGACCGCCGCGGCGACGTGCATGACTGAGCTCAGTTCGTCGTTGGGGTCAATGCGGGTGGACCGCGCGCCGTACTTGCCTTGTAGCGTCCGGGCCACGTCGTTCCAGCGGCTGTAGTCGGCGCCGATTTCGCGGCGGTGCGAGTCGAAAGCGACGATGCCGTGGGCGTTGGTCACGTAAATCCGGATCGTCGCCATTTCTTTGGCAAAGCCACCAATGCGCGCGTCCAACCTGCGCTGCAAGTAGGCATCGGCGGCGCGCCGAAAGCGGCCGTTGGCCAAAGTGCCCGCCTGCAATTCGTCGCGGACCAGCTCGGCCAGCAGGTTGGCGATGTCGTTCAGCGTATCTTCGGTGCTGCGGCGCACACCCGGCTTGAGTTCTTGTGCGAACACCTGCAGCAGGAACCAACCGCCGAGCGCCACGATGGCGAGGTAGCCCAAGAAGATGCGCAGGCCCAGCGTCACGGCGGCGGCTCGAAGCTGTAGCCGAAGCCGCGGTGGGTGGCGATCGGGTCGTCGTTGGGGGCCACAGCTCGAATCCGCTGGCGCAGGCCCTTGACGTGGGCATCGACCGTGCGCTCGGTGGTGGTCTGGGCGCTGTCCCACACCAGATCCAGCAACTGGGCGCGCGAGAACACCCGCTGCGGCCGCGCAACCAGAAAGCGCAGCAGCAGGTACTCGGCGTGGGTCAGCTCCAACGGCACGCCGCGCCACAGGATCCGCGCCCTGCCCTCGTCCACCGCGACCACGTTGCGCTGGCCTGGCGCGACCGCTTCGGCGACCGGGGCATGCCGCACCCGCTTGAGGATGACCTTGCAGCGCGCCACCACCTCGCGCGGCGAGAACGGCTTGGTCACGTAGTCGTCGCCGCCGATCTCCAGGCCGACCACCCGGTCCAATTCGTCGGCGCGCGCGGTCAGAAACAGTACCGGCACGTCGCTGAACCGCCGGATCTCCTTGCAGCGCTCAAAGCCGGTGCCGTCCGGCAGGCCGACGTCGAGGATGCACAGCGCGATGTCGCCGGCGCGGATGCGCTCGACCGCCGCTGCGCCAAGCGCGACCCAGGACGCCGCGAAGCCTTCGGTGCGCAGTGCGTACAGCAGCGTGTCGGCGAGCGCCGCTTCGTCGTCGCAGACCAGGATGTGGGGCGGAACAGCAGCCATCGTCGACCCAGTATGCGCAACGACCGGCGGTGGTCGGTTATTTCCACGCGACGGCCGCGCAAGGCGATCGGCGGTGCGGCGCACGGTGGCAGATTCAGGGGTGGCGGGCAACAGCGTTGTGGGTCCTCGCCAAACCGCGCCCCGGGTGCACTCGGCCAAGGGATGGCTAGTGACCGGTAGACCGGCTGCGGAAGCGGCGCGTCCCACCCCCTGGCCCCGCACTGCCCCCGTGCCGCGGCCGCGGAGGGACCCATGCAAACCGGCGCACTCGTTGCCCTGGCCGGCGCCCTGCTGGCGCTGTGTGGATCCAACCTCGCCTTTGGCGCGGACGGATCGTTTTCGCTCACTGGCTGGCTGTTTTCGGCCGCCTATCTCGCAGAGTTCGACCACAAGGGCATCGCCGCGGTGCAGCTTTCGCTTGGCGCGGTCGCCGCGGTCGCTGCGCTGGTGGTCGGCGGCCTCGCGGTCGTGCAGTGGCGTCGGCCCAACCCGGCGATGGCACTGGGGATCGTCGGCGCGGGCGTCGCGCAGCTGGCACTGGCCGCACTGACCTGGCAGCACCTGTACGCGCTGGTGCCGTGCGCGGACCTGGGCCTGGGTCTGTGCGACCCGGGCGGCGGGCTGATTCCGGGC
>CAXRHS010000909.1:0-4604 GCA_964230235.1 Myxococcota bacterium | reverse complement strand
CGGGTTGTTGTCGTTGCAGGACTTTGGCGTTCCCGCGCACACCCCGCCGGTGCACACGGTGTTGACCGTGCACGCGTCCTTGTCGTCGCAGGCCGTGCCGTCCTGCGCAAGGTCGGCGCTGCCCTCGCACTGGCCCGTACTCGGCTTGCAGGCGATGAGGTGGCATGGCGCCTGCGCCTTGGGCAGACGACCGGGTTGTTCTTGGGCTGGCACGACTTGCCCGAAGGGCCCGACTGGCAGCCCCAGGTGCCGTTGCACAGGTCGCCGTCGTCCAATGCGGCGCAATCGCTGTCTTTGCCGCGAGCGCACACGCCACTACCCGCGCATTTGCCGTCGGTGCACACGTCGCTGTTGGTGCACACATCGCCGTCGTCGCAGGCCTTGCCGTCCACCAGCGCGGTCAAGGCACACTTGCCGGTCTTGGGCTGACACTTGTTCTGGACGCACGGCGTCTCGCCATCGTTTGGGCACTTGACCACCGAATTGGCGTCCGGCTTGCACAGGAACGGCGCGGTCGATTTGTCGCAACTTAGCGTGCCGTTGCAGGCATTGCCGTCGTCGTACTTGGCACAATCGGCGTTGGTGGTGCACTGGCAGGTGTTGGCGCCGGCCTGGCAGGCACCCAAGTGGCAGGCGTCGCCGGTGGTGCAGACGTCGCCATCGGCGTTGCACGGTTCGCCTTGGTGGACAGGCGTCAGCTGGCACTGCCCGGTCTTGGGCTGGCACTGGTTGGCGAGGCACGCGGTGTCGTCCACAGTCTTGCACACCACCAGCGTCTTGGGGTTGACCGCGCACACGAACGGCTGCTGGGTCTTGTCGCAGTACAGGGTGCCGTTGCACAGGTTGCCATCTTCGTTCTTGACGCAGTCACCTTGCTGCTCGCACTTGCACACGTTGGCACCCGGCGCGCAGACCCCCGCTTTGCAGGCGTCGCCTTTGGTGCATGCAAAGCCGTCCGCGTCGCAGGCCAGGCCGTCTGGCTTGGTGACCATCTTGCACTGGCCCAACTTGGGGTCGCAGCTGTTGACGCTGCACGCCGTGTCGTTGCCATTGCTGCACTGCACAACCGTTCCTGGGTTGACGGCGCAGGCGAACGGCAGCTTGCTTTTGTCGCAAAACAGCGTGCCGTTGCACAGGTTGCCGTCTTCGTGCTTGCCACATTCGCTGTCTTCGGTACAGGCGCAGGTGTTGGCGCCGCTTTTGCAGACGCCGGCTTCGCACAAGTCGCTGGCCGTGCACAGGTTGTTGTCGTCGCAGATCGTGCCCGCCGGCTTGGCGATCATGCCGCACTTGCCCGAGGCTTTGTCGCACTGGTTGGTCTGGCACGCGCTGTTGCCGCCCTTGGGGCAATCGACGACGGTGGCTGGATTGACCTTGCAGCCGGGCACGGCCGCCGAGAGGTCGCAGTACAACGTCCCGTTGCACAGGTCGCCGTCTTCGAACTTGGCGCACTCGGTCTGGTTGCTGCACGGGCACACGCTTTTGCCGGGGGTGCAGGTGCCGGTGACGCAAAAATCGCCGCCGGTGCAGTTGTCGCCGTCGCTGCAAGGGCTGCCGTCGGCGGTCAGTTGTACGAAGCACTGCCCGGTCTTGGGTTCGCACAGGTTCTTGACGCAGTCGGTGTCCAGGCCGGTCGGGCAGCTGACCACCGTCGCCGGGTTGACCTTGCACGCGAACGGGAACACGTTCTTGTCGCAGTACAGGGTGCCGTTGCACAGGTTGCCGTCGTCGCCGCAGTCGCCGTCGGCGAGGCACTCGCAGATCGGCTTGCCCGGCGCGCAGTTGCCGGCCGTGCACAGGTCGCCGCCCGTGCACGGGTTGCCGTCGTCGCACGGGGCCGGGTTGCCAGTGGTGCCGTCGAGCGCCAGCACCGTGCAACTGCCGGTTTTCGGGTCGCAAAACGACGGCTGGCACGGGCTGCCGAGTGGGCAGGTGACGGCGGTCGAGTAGTCCAGCTTGCACACGGCTTTGGCGCCCGAGGTGTCGCAGAACAAGCCGCCGTTGCACAGATTGCCGTCGTCCAGTTTCTGGCAATCGGCGTGGGTTTTGCAGGTGCACAGGTCCTGGGCGCCTGTGCATTTGCCGGCCTTGCAGGCGTCGGGGCCGGTGCACGCCTGGCCGTCGTCGCAGGTCACGCCGTCGGGCGATAGGACCCACGCGCACCGCGACCCGGTCCCCGCCGGCAGGCAGCGACCGACGATGCAACTGGTGGGCGAGGTTGGGCAGTCGGTGTCGGACGCGCAGGTCGGCAGCGCCACGCCGTCGCGCGCGTCGTCGAGGCAAACCTGGGACTCCCAGTGCACGGCGATTTCGCCGCCCGCGCATGCGTTGACGAGCAGCAGACCGATGACAGCCAACGATGCCGGCAGGGTCGCGCGGGTGTAGGAAAGATGGAGAGGAATTGCGTTGTGCATCACATGCGACAAGGGGGCTCGCACGATAGCGGAAAAGGGCCACACCGGGAAATTCGGGCCGGCGTGCCCCAGGTGTGCGGTTTGGGCTTGCGCCAAATTGCCTAAAACGGCACGCTCTTTGCCCCCTGGAGGTGCCCGATGTGGCCGCGCCCGCTTGCCGTTTTCGCCCTGCTGACCACTGCGTGGTCGGTCCCTGCTGCTGCCGACGTGCGCGTTCCATTGCAGGAGGCGGCTCGCCGCGCCGAAGTGGTCGCGGTGGTGCAGATCGCGGACCCCGGCGTCGATCAGGTGGCCGTCCCCGGCAGCGGCGAAGGCGTCTCGGCCTATGTTCGCCATCGTTTTCGGGTGGTTGTCGTTGACATCGTGCGCGCCGGTCGCACGGCGCTGCCGCTCGGCCAGCCTCTGTTGGTCGACCAGCACGGGTGGCGCGCAGACCTGGCCGAGCACCTGCGCTGCAAGGGCAAGGACTGCCGCTGGCCAGAAAAACCCATGCTCGATACGCAGTTGAGCCGCGAGCCGCGCCCCGGTCAGCGTGCGCTGGCGTTGCTGACCCGCACCGCGGACGGCTGGCAACTGGCCTGTGCGCTCGGCTTCGACCGGCCGGAACGCGCGGCGCTTTTGACCCCCTCGCGAGGTACGAAATGATCGCGCGGGTAGCCACCCTCTCGCTGTGCGCGCTCGCGCTGGCGGCGCCGGCATGGGCCAAGACCACCGTTTGCCCCGGACCCGACAAGGTCGACGGCAACGATGTCTCGTACTGGCAAGGCACCATCAACTGGCCGGGCGTCAAGGCCGCGGGCCGCAAGTTCGTCATCATGCGCGCGGCACACGCCCTGGCCATCGATACCAAGTTCGACTTCAACTGGAAAAGCTGCCACGAACAGGGTCTGCACTGCGGCGTCTACCAGTACTTTGAGCCCAACGTCGATCCGATCAAGCAAGCCGACGTGATGCTGGCCAAGATGGGCAAGCTCGGTCCCGGCGACCTGCCGCCGGTCATCGATGTCGAGTCCACCGGCGGCGGCATGGCGCCAGCTGCCATCGCGGCCGCCGTCGGCAAGTGGATCGACTACGTCGAGGCCAAAGTGGGTCGCAAGCCCATGATCTACTCGGGCGGGTATTTTTGGGAAGACAACGTCAAGTCCACGGCGTTTGGCGACTACCCGCTGTGGCACCCGCAGTACTGCACCAACTGCTGTCCGAACATCGCCAACCCTTGGAAAAAGTGGTACTTCTGGCAGTACTCCAGCACCGGAAAAGTTGGCGGCATTACCGGCAATGTCGACATGAACTGGTGGAACGGCAGCCTCGCGGCACTGTCCGCCTGGGCCATCCAAGGCGGACAGCCGGGCTGCGCGCTCAAGTGCGAGGGCGCCACGCTGGTCAAGCCCGACTGCAGCAAGGTTGACTGCGCCAAGGCCGAGAGCGGCTGCGTCGTCGACGACCTGGGGGGCCGCTGTGTCTCGAAATACTGCCCGGCCAAAGGCGACCACCAGGTGTGCGTGCCGTCGACCAACAATGCGCTGATTGGCACCTGCAAGAACGGTGCGCTCTCGACCGGCGATTGCAGCAAGTACGGGGCGTTCTGTTCGACGGCCGCCGCGGCGCAGGCCAAGTGCGTGTCGGCGTTCTGCGCGAGTTCGCCCACTGAAAAGCCGGTCGCCAAAGATGTCTGCCTGCCCGATGGCAAGCGCTATGCGTGCAACGCGGCAGGCGACATCGCCGAAAAACTCTGCCCCAAGGACACCGTCTGCAAGATGCAGGGCAGTGCCGCCGTGTGTGCGCCGGTGACCTGCGATCCGCACTGCGAGGGCAATGCGCTGGTCGCCGGCGACTGCAAGAAGACCGACTGCGCCGGTCTGCCCGACCCGGCCAAGGGCACTTGCGTCGACGACAGCGAGGGCGCTCGCTGCGTATCGGCCTACTGCCCGGCCAAGGGCAGCGCCACCGCCTGCACCAAAGATGGCGACGCCACGGTGGCTTGCAGCAACGGTTCGGCGGTGGTCAAGCTGTGCCTCGCCGGTGAACAGGTCTGCGCCGCCAAGGCCCCGGGCGGGCCGGCGTGCGCCGACAAGGTGTGCGTGCCGCTGCCCAATCTGCCACCCATCGCCGCCACCACCTGCTTGCCTGGCAACACCCTTTTGACCTGTTCGCCGGCAGGTTTGCCACCTTGCAGAGCTGCGCCGCCGG
>CAXRHS010000908.1:0-4448 GCA_964230235.1 Myxococcota bacterium | reverse complement strand
CCAGGTCGAGGGTTGCGGCGCCGATGACCACCGTGCAGTAGTAGAAACTGTCGGCCTTGGGTTCAGTCCACACGATCTTGCTGAACTTGCTGGGGTTGAACTTGTCGTCGGCCGGCGCCTGCAAGTAGGCATTGTTCTTGGCGTTGTCGTACTCGGCGATGGTTGAGGTACCAAAAGAGAACTGCCACTTGTCGCTGGCGATGGTCTCACTGCCGCCGAAGTTGTCGTTGTACGTGCCGGCGATTTCGATGGCTGCGGCAACCGCTGCATCGCCACCGCTGGTGTCGGTCTTGGCGGCGGTGTCGCCGCCCGCTGCCGTGTCGGCGCCGCTGCCGCTGTCACCCGCGGTCGATCCGTCCCCCGTTGCGGCAGTGTCCGCGGCGGCAGCGGAGCCAGTCGGCGACGAAGCGGCGCAACCGGCAAGCAAGCCGGCAGCGCACAAGGTGGCGATGAGGTTGGAAAAAACGGTGTTGCGTGCGGGCATGGGTCTTCCTTGCGGACCACAAGGCCGGTTCCCGCAGCTGAACTGCCCGCTTCGGCAATTTGGGTGGGTGGCGTCGGGCGACCGAAAGCTTGGGCCGCCCGAACGCGTCCTGCCGCACACCCTGCGGGTGGCAGCCGAACGCACGCCGCCCCTCAGACCACGAAAGGGCACGCAGCACACGGGAGTTCCCGGCTCGCGGCGCCGCCGGTCCACGGGCGGTCGCCACTCACGGTTGCGGGTCAGCGCCGGCTTGGGCCCGAGCGGGCCGACACCGGACTTCCTCCCGCGCCCCCGGAACGATTCCGCGGGCGCGCGGCAAGCCTAGCAAGGGTGCGGCTTCGGCGGCAAGCGCTCAAGAAAGCACAACGAGATCAACGATCTGAACAAAGCCCTCCAGCGTTCAGGAGGTCACTGCGTTCAGGAGGTCACCCAATCGGCGACGTGGCGGATGACGACTTCGCCGGCAACCCGGCCCAACTGCTCGACGGCGTCGGCGTCGACCGGCACCAGGGCCTCGCGGCCATCGCGCAGTCGGATCTGCAGCAGCGTCTGCGCCGCCGCGGCAAAGCCGACCCCCTCGCCCGCAACGTCGCCCGTCGCCGCTTCAATGACCCGTGCGCCCTGCAACTGGTGCAGGTACACCTCGCCGTCGTCCGCCGGCGGCAGCGCGTCCGCATCGACCTGCAACACCGACAGCGTCAAGGCTTCGGCCTGGTTGCGGTCGGCCAGCTCGGCAAAAGCCACGATCAACACATCGCCCGCCGGCCGCACATCCAAGATGCGGAGCATGCGCGCCGGTGCACCCGGTTTCCATGCCCGCAGCACCTTGCGCGGTGCCCACACGTCGCTGGCGGGGTTGTGGGCCTGGACGCGCACTTCGCCGCGCACGCCGTGGGCGCGACCGACCTTGCCGACCTCGATCCAATGCGCCGGCGCTTCAGGGTCAGGCAAGCGCGGCCGGGTCGGTTTGGGCGGTCTCACAGCACCAACTCGTCTTTGAGCGGCCGCGACATCAGACCCTCCAATGCGGCGCGCGGCGCCAGGCCTTCGTAGATGACCTTGTAAGTGTGCTCGATGATCGGGGCTTCCACACCCAACTGCTGTGCCAGCCGGTGCGCGCTTTTGGCGGTGAGCACGCCCTCGGCCACCGCCGTCATCGAACCCAGGATCTGATCAATGGTCTCGCCTTTGCCCAGGCGAATGCCGACAGTCCGGTTGCGGCTGAGATCGCCGGTGCAGGTCAGCACCAGGTCGCCCATTCCGGCGAGGCCCTGCATCGTCAGCGGGTTGCCGCCCTTCTTGACCGCCAGCCGGGTGATCTCGGCCAGGCCGCGCGTGATCAAGCCCGCGCGCGCGTTGTGGCCAAAACCCAAGCCGTCGGCGGCACCGACCGCGATCGCCATCACGTTCTTGAGCGCGCCGCCCATCTCGACGCCAGTCACATCGTTGCTGGTGTAGCAGCGAAACCGTTCCGAACTCAGCGCCTTTTGCAGGTACTTGGCCGTTCGCCGGTCAATGGCCGCAATCGTCACCGCGCTGGGCATGCCGGCCGCCACTTCGGCCGCAAAACTGGGTCCCGAGAGGTACGCCAACGACAAGTGCAGTCTCCGTGGCAACACGCGCTCAAAGATCTCGTTGACCGTCTCCAGCGACTCGTTGTCGATGCCCTTGCTGCACGAGACGATGCAGTGATCGTCGGTCAGGTACGGCAGCATCTGCCCGGCGATGCGCGCCACATGCGGCGTCGGCATCACGGTCAGCAGGATCTTGGTCGAGCTTACGGCGCGCTGCAGGTCGGCGGTCGCGCGCAGGCTGGCGGGCAGCGGATGGCCGGGCAAGAACGTCTTGTTCTCACGGTCGTTCTCGATCTCGGCGACCACCTGTGGTTCGTAGGCCCACAGCACGGTCGGATGGCCCATGCGCGCGGCGTGGATGGCCAGCGCCGTGCCCCAGGCTCCGGCGCCAATGACGCCGACCTCGAATTGATCGGGCAGAGGATTCATCGCGGCCCTCCAGGGTGTGGTTTGGCGCCGATCTGGCCGTCGCGGGCGGCCTGAAACAGCTCGTGCAAGCTGCGATCGCGGGCGCCGTTGCGGCAGTGGCGCTTGGCCCACTGGCGCAGTTCGCGCACCTGCGCATCGTAGGTTTCGACAAACGGCACCACCTTGCCCAGCACCTGCTCGACATCGGCCGCGGTGGCTTCGCGGCCGCCACAAAACGCGACCTGCATCGCTTCGGCAAACGCTTGTTCGATTTCGGCGCCGGTCAGGCGATCAGAGGCCTTGGCCAGCCGTTCCAGATCCCAAGCGCGCGGGTCGCGGCCGCTGCGGGCGATCGCCACCGAGAAGATCTCCGCCCGCGCTTGCAAGTCCGGCACGTCGACAAAGAAGGTCTCGTCAAAGCGGCCTTTGCGCATCAGTTCCGCGGGCAGGTGCGCCAGCCGGTTGGCGGTCGCCGCCACAAACACCGCCCGCCGCTGCTCGCCCAGCCAGGTCAGCAGGCTGCCAAACACCCGCGCCGCCGCGTCGGAAGATCCCGACGCCGCGCCCGCAAAAGCCTTGTCGATCTCGTCGATCCACAGCACCACCGGCGCCATGGCCTCCGCGACTTGTAGCGCATGGCGCAGGTTTTCATCGGGCACCGCGGCTGCCGTATAGAGTCGACCGAGGTCGAGCCGCAAAAGTGGCAGGCCGAGCACTGCGGCGGCAGTCTTGGCGGTCAGCGTCTTGCCGCAGCCCTGCACCCCGACCAACAGCACGCCGCGCGGCATCGGCAGACCGTAGGCTCTGGCCTGGCGGGTCATCGCCAGTTTTTGGCGGCCGAGCCACGACTTCAGGTCGTCCAGGCCGCCGATCTCGGTTGGTGCCGGCACCTGGGTCACCACTTCGACCACGCCAGTTCCGGCTAGCAGATCGCGCTTTTCAGCCCGTAATTCCGCCAGTTGGTCGAGTGGCGGCCGGCCGCGGACCCGGCGCAATGCCCGTCGCGCCTGCGCCAACGTCAGGCCCTGCACGGCCTGAACCGCGCCCTCAAAAGTCTCCGCGTCCAACTGCCCCTGGGCATCGCGCAGCGCGGCGGCAACCAGCGGTTCGACTTCGGCGCGCAGCGGCAGCGGCAGTGGCATCGCCACCAGATCCCGCGCAAGTTCAGGCACTTCGTGCAGGTGCGCGCCGACCAGTACCACGGTCTGCCCGGCGCGTTCGATCGCCGTCAGCGCTTCGCTCAAGACGCGCACCACCGTCGCTTCGCGCAACAGCGCCGCTGATCCCGGCAACACCAGGGCGCGAGGGGCGCCGTCGCCAAGCTTGGTCACGGCGTCGACCGCCACCGCCGCCGGGTCGTTGCGGCCGGCCCACCCGATCTCAACCGCAACGCCGACACTGGCGGCTGCTATCTGGACCTCGCGCACCGCCTCACGTTCGTCGGCGGCGATGACGCCCAAAAGCGGATAGCGCGCCCGCAACCGGTCCGCAAGCGCCGGCATGCGCGGCTTCAGTGTCGGTTGGGCGGCGGCGGGGTCAGCCATGGCATGCTCCCTGCCGGCCTGCGTCACCCCGCTGGGCGTCGTCAGGCCAGCCCCGGCCGGTCACGCGCCAGGCCGCGGCGGTCGGCCCACCGGCGCCGGCGAGTCGATGGCGTACTGCTTGATCTTGTATTGCAGGTTGCGCGGCGAAATCGACAGCAGCTCTGCAGCATGGGTGCGGTTGCCGTTGGTGCGCTGCAAGGCGGCGACAATCAGGTTGCGCTCGGTGGCCTCGACGGCCATCGGAATCGACAGCGCGTCCGGCGTCGCGACTTCGATCTTGGGCGGCGGCGGCGGCTCGACCGGCCGGCCGACCGTGATGAGATCGCTCGTGATCTCGTCGCTTTCGGCCATCACGCACGCCTGCTCGATCACGTTTTGCAGCTCGCGCACGTTGCCCGGCCACGGCCACGCCTGCAGCCGCGCCAGCGCCGCCGGGGC
>CAXRHS010000907.1:0-2419 GCA_964230235.1 Myxococcota bacterium | reverse complement strand
GTGCACGACCGACGCGTGTGACGCCAAAGCCGGCTGTTCCTATGCGCAGGCCGAGGGCGCCAGTTGCAGCGACAACAACCCGTGCACCGTCGGCGATGCGTGCAAAGCCGGCAAGTGCGTGGCGACCGCCGCCAACTTGTGCAACGACAACAACGCGTGCACGGCAGATGCGTGCTCCACGTTGCAAGGCTGCTACTACAATCCCGCCGCCGGGGCATGCGACGACAACAACTCATGCACCATCAATGACCAGTGCTCGGGCGGCCTGTGCCTTGGTGTGGCGCAGAATGGTTGCAGTGACAACAACGCGTGCACCAACGACGTGTGTGACCCGACCAAGGGCTGCGTCAGCACGCCGGTCGCGATGGGCCCGTGCGACGATGGCAACCCGTGCACCCTCGACGACGGCTGCAAGGCCGGCGTGTGCAGCAGCGGCACCAGCAAGCCGTGTACCGATGGCAATCCGTGCACCATCGACAGCTGCGACACCAAGGGTGGCGGCGGCTGCCTGTTCAACCCGCAGCCGGACGGCCAGCAGTGCGAAGACGGCAACCCCTGTACGGTCAGTGACGTGTGCGCCAAGGCCAAGTGCGTCATGGGCACCCTGCGCGAGTGCGGCGACGGCAACCCGTGTACCGACGACGCCTGCGACCCGACCACCGGCAACTGTGTCAACAAAGTGCTGGTCGGCGTCTACGCGTGCGACGACGGCGACGCGTGCAGCCTGGGTGACCAGTGCAAGGCCGGCGCATGCGTTGGGGCGGCCAAGGCGTGCAACGACAACATTGCGTGCACGGCCGACAGCTGCAACTCGGGCACTGGGCAGTGCGTGTTCAAGGCGATTCCGGGTTGTCAGCCGTAGCGGTTGTGTGGCTGCGCCGCGATGCCAGGCGGTCACAGTAGGGGCCCGCAAGAAAGCCGATCGATTTTCTACGTCGGCCCATTGCTTGCTCAATGGGTTGCAAGCTCGCGACTTTGCAGGCCGACTCGCCGCTCCGCCTGCTGCCGGGGTCGCCTGAGCTATTCTCTGACATGCCCTACCTGGCGGCAGACACGGTCCGCGGCCGTGTGACCCGGCGCGCTCCGGCTGTGGCTTGGGGCGGCGGACTCATCTCGCTTCATTGCCCTCGACAAGCCCGCCGCGCAGCGCCAGACTCTGCGTCTGCGCCGCCGCTTTGCGAGAGCGCCGATTCCGCGATTTTCCGAGAATCGGTCGCAACATGGCGCAAAGGACCCGCAATGCTGCGACCATTCCCTTTCGCCCTGGCGTTGACTTTGGCGCTCGCGACGTGCGCGGAGCCCGAACCAGCGCCCGCCCCAGTGGCAAGCAGCGACGTGGCTGCCGATTCCGTCGCGGCTGTTGCCGAGGCAGCCGAGGTATCGACCGAAGTGGCCACCGAAGCCGACGTCGCCGACGCCGGGACCGACGCCGTACCCATTGCCGACACGCCGTGCGCGCAGGGGTGTGTCAAGTGGCAGGCGTGCGTGCCTTTGGCTGCCTGTCTGGCCGCCTGCGATGCCGATCCGTGCGCCGAGCATTGCGTCGCGGCACCGCAGGTCAAGACGTGCGAAGACGCCGCCGCTTGCATGGGGCTGTGGAAGGACCCGCAGCCATTTGCCAGCGGGCCCTACGGCAGCAAATGGCGGACGCGGGCCGGCGATACCCAGGTGCCGACCGACAAGGGCATGTTTTCGGTCGCAGAGCGCTGGAACGGCCGCGATGTGTTCGTGTTCTTCACCACCCAGGACGGCTTTGCGTATGCCGCCAACCTGTGGAAATCGAACCTCAAGCAGTGGCTGCAGGCCTCGCCGAAGAACGTGCACTACGTCTTCTTTGCGCTCGCCGGCAAAGACAAGGCGGCGGCGCAGGCCCTGGTCGACAAGCAGCGCGACCTGTTCTTGAGCCAGCTGACCAAGCTCAACGACTACGAAGGCTGCTTGTGGTCCAAACGGGTGCATTTCGCCAGCGACATCGCCCAGAGCTTTGGCGGTGGGCTCTTCGAGCTCATCAAGGCACAAGGTGGCCAGGCAGCGATTGGCATCGACCGCAGCCAGAATTGGCGGCAAATCGGTCTGTTGCAGACCGTCGGCGGCGCGCCCGAACTGCGGCTGGTGACCTATGAGCCGCGCTATTGGAACTGGGAAGTCGAGCGCGAGGCCGCGCTAAGCAGCTACCCGGAACTGGTGGTGCCGGTGCACAAGGCCAGCGACGGCAACCACTTTGACGTCGAGGTCGAATTGCCGCCCGCCGACAAGCTCGCCCAGTACGACACCTTGCTCATCGACTTGGGTGCCTGGTGCAAGGACCACAAGGACGAGAACTGCGCCGAGTGGGACTACATCGCCTCGGCCGCGCTGTGCGAGCGGCCGCTGGTGCCCGTGCCGGCGCAAAAGTGCCAACCCGGGGTGCCCGACATCG
>CAXRHS010000906.1:0-2414 GCA_964230235.1 Myxococcota bacterium | reverse complement strand
ACCGGCCGCGCCGCCCGCGCTGGAGGTCGCACCGCCGCGCCCGCCCACGTTGCCGGCCTGGCGACTGCTGCTGTTGGTGACGTTGCGCGCGGCCTGCCCCGCGGTTGCGACTGCCATGCTGTCCCCCTGCGTAGGATGTGCGCGCAGGTCTCGCCGCCCCCGACAAAACCTGCGGCCGCGCGCAGTTGCACAGGGCAGACCGCGAGCGGAAGGCGGGTAGGCTACGGGTGTCATGCACCGTGGGTCAATGTGCGCGCGGCCAGGGTGGGGTGCGCGGGGACCGGCCGGCAGCGTTGACCCGTTGTCGCGCCCAACCTACGCTGCGCGACCGATGCACGTAACGACCGCTACCGCTCTTGCCGACCTGCCTGCCGACGCGTGGGATGCCCTCGCCAACCCGGCCGGCGCCGAAACCAACCCCTTTGTGTCGCACGCATTCTTGCATGCGTTGGAAGCGTCGGGTTCGGCGACGCCAGAAAATGGCTGGACGCCGCAGCACCTGACGCTGCGCGGCGACAATGGGCAACTGCTCGCCGCCGCCCCCTGCTACCGCAAAGCCCACTCGTTTGGCGAGTACGTGTTCGACCACCCGTGGGCCGATGCCTTGCATCGCGCGGGCGGCCGGTACTATCCGAAGCTGCAAGTCGCAGTGCCGTTTTCGCCGGTGCCCGGCCCGCGGCTGCTCGCGCCGACACTGGAACTGCGCCGTGACCTGCTGGCGGCGTTGCAAGCGGCTTGCGTGCACAGTGGCTGGTCGTCGGTGCATCTGACGTTCTTGCCCGAAGCCGACGCCCGTGCGCTGGCCGGCGCCACCTGGCTGCACCGCACCGACCTGCAATTCCACTGGCACAACCGCGGCTACACGACTTTCGACGACTACCTGGCCGAGCTCTCGCACGACAAGCGCAAGCAGGTCCGCCGCGAGCGCCGTCAGGTCCGCGAGGCCGGCGTGCAACTGCGCGTTGTCCAAGGCGCAGACCTCACCGAAGCCGACTGGGACGCCATGTTCGCCTTCTACCAGCACACCGGCGACCGCAAGTGGGGCCGACCGTACCTGACGCGGGCGTTCTTCAGCCTGCTCGGCGCCGCGCTGCCCGAGGCGGTGGTGTTGGTGCTGTGCGAGCGGGCCGGCCGGACCATCGGCGGCGCGCTGCATCTGCGCGGTTCGCACGCGCTATTTGGCCGCTACTGGGGCGCGACCGAAGAGGTGCCCTGCCTGCACTTCGAGGCCTGCTACTACCAGGCCATCGACTACGCCATCGCGCACCGCTTGGATCGTGTGGAAGCCGGTGCCCAGGGCTCGCATAAGCTGGCGCGCGGCTACTTGCCGGTGGCCACGCACAGCCTGCACTACCTGGCGCGGCCTGACCTGCGCGCTGCCGTAGCCGAGTATCTGGTGCAAGAGCGGGCTGCGGTGGCCGCCGAAGCGCTTGGGGTGGGGCGGGGGCCGTTTCGGTCGCCGGACAAGGGCGCACACGACAAGGCCTGAAGCGCCGCCGCGGGTCGAGTCACTGGCAAACCCCGGCCTTGCACACCTTGCCCCCGCCACAAGGCGTGCTATCCAGCAGGTTCTCGTTCAGACACCCCTTGACCTTGTCGCAGGTGTCGGCCGTGCACGGGTTGCTGTCGTTGCAAGTGATGACGGTGCCCGCGCAGACCTGGCTGCCGTTGCAGGTGTCCTTGTAGGTGCAGGCGTCGCCGTCGCTGCACAATAGCCCGGTGTAGACCTGGGTGTTGCACCCCTGACCGCCCATCCCGCTGCAAATGTCGTAGGTGCAAGGCTTGCCGTCGTCGCAGTCCTTCCAGGTCAGCGCCTGGCAGGTTGCGGCGGCGGCACAATTCAGGTGGACCCACGCGCTGCTGCGCAGCAGCCGCGTCTTGGGCGGAAACGGGTTGAGCGCATCGCGAAAGCCCCACACCAGCAAGTCGCCGTTGCTGGCCGTCGCCATCGCCCGAAAGCCGTCGATGGTGGTGGTGCTGTTCTTGTTGGACGAACGGAGGACGCCGTCGCTGGTAAAAGTCCAGATGCAGGGCCCAACGGTGCTGGCGCCATCGGTTCGGTAGCCGGCTACGTAGAAATGGCCGTCGGGCCGCACGATGAGGGCTTCGCCCGAATCATGGCGGCCGCCGCCGTCCATGGTCTCCCACCACAACTGCAGCTTGGAATCCAAGCGCGCAAACCACGCATCGCGGTTGTCCGTGCTGGTGTTCGGAACGCCCATGTACCCGGTGAGGTAGATGGTGTTGTCGCCTCCGACGGCCAAAAACCGCACGCTGTCGGCATAGGCGGTGCCCGTCTTGAAGGTGGCCACGGTCGACTTGGGTTTGGCGGGGTCGTACAGCGCCACAAGGGCGTCGAGTTGCCCCTTGCCCCCGGGTTCGCCCGTATAGCCGCCGATGGCGACCAGGCCGTC
>CAXRHS010000905.1:0-2690 GCA_964230235.1 Myxococcota bacterium | reverse complement strand
AGACGCGAGCTTGCGACCCACGCAACAAGCAAGAAGGGCATCGCCAAAAACGACTTGTTGTGGGCGGCGCCCCTAGAACGGGCTGGTCCCGCACGATCCGCCCGGCTTGCCGGTCAGGCAGCCCGCAAGGCCGCTGCAGGTGATGCCGCCAAAGCACATCGGATCGGCCTTGGGCGTCATGTTGGCGAGCAGGCAGGTCATCGGGTCGCTCGGCGTGCCGCCACCGCCACCGCCACCGGTCTGCTTGCAGCAACTGGTGGGGATGCCGGGAATCGGAATCGGAATCGCCGGCAGCTGGCAGTCCTTGCTCTGGGGATCCTTGCTGCAGTCGCAATTGGCGACTGCCGGAACCAGGGTTTTGACGAGGTCGCAGGTCTTGTCGTACTCCCAGCCGTTGCCGCCACCCGAGCCGCTGCCGCCGCCGGTGCCGCAGGTACACTTCATCGCGTTGGCCGCAGGCGGGCCGCCGCCGCCGCCGCCGGGCAGGCCGGGGATGCCGCCGGGCAAGCCGCCTCCAGCGCCGCCGAATAGATCGGAAGCCAGTTCGCAGTTGCTGCCCTTGGCCGCGTTGCAGAATGCCACGATGTTGTCACACTTGCCTTCGGTATCAAAGCACAGACCGGTCGCGACGTCGCACTGCAGCTTGAAGGTGTTGTTCGGGTCGTTCTTGCAGTCGCTGTCGGCCTTGCAGGTGCCCGACTTGGGGCCGACGCCAGGGCCGCTGCCGCCGCCGGTCGAACCCTGGCAGGTGTAAGACTTGGCGAGACACGCACCTTTGTTCTTCTTGGCGCAGTCGTCGTCGGTGGTGCACTCGACGCAGGTCCAGGTGCCGTTGAGCTCGATGCAGCCGGGGTAGTCGCCGCCGCACACGCTGCATTCGTTGCTGGCGCTCGATTTCTCGCAGGCGTTGGTCTTGAGGTTGCACTTGGGTCCAGCCGCGCTGCCGGTGCAGTGGGTGTCGTTGGTGCACTCGACGCACTCGTTGGTCACCTTGTTCTTGATCTTGAGGTTGGGCTTGTCGGCCGGCGGGCAGGTGGCGTTGGTCACGCAGGTGTAGGTGTTCAGGTTGCAGGTGCCGTTGTTGGGGCAGTCGGCGTTCTTGGCGCACTCCTGGCACTGGCCGGCGATGCACTTGCCCTTGCAGTTGCTGCAGCCGCTGGTGCAGCTGTTGCCATAGCAGCATTTGCTCGCCGAATACGCGCACGCCTTCGTCGCGTCGGTCACATAGGCCACGCAGGTCGAGTTGTCGGGGCACGCCTGGCCGGCCGAGCAGTCGGGCGTACACACCTTGGCGTCACCGAACTTGACGCAGCGCAGGCCGTTGTCGCAGTCCTTGTCTTGCTGGCAGGCTTCGCAGACCTTCTTGCTGGCGAGGCACGCCGGCGGGCTGGTCTTGAAGTTGCACTTCTCGCCTTGCGGGCAGCCGCTTACGGCGCAGCCTTTGCAGTCATAGCTGTTGAGCACGCAGTACTTCTGGTCGCCAGCCGAGGCCTTGTCGCAGATGTAGCCAGGGGTGCAATCGGCGACGGAACTGCACTTCTTGGCGCAGAATGGGCCGCTGAGCAGGTTGACGCACGCGAAATCTCCGCTGCACTCACTGCCGTTGGGCGTGCAGGGCTTGCACGACGAGTCGCCGCTCGGGCTGACGGTGGCGTCGGTGCTTGTGCCGGTGTCCTTGATCGCCGAATCGGTGGTGGTGCCGCCATCGGTGGCACCGGTGCTGTCGCTGCTGGTCGCGCCGTCGCCCGTTGTGCCGCTGTCGCTGCTGCCACCGCCGTCGCTGCTGCCTGCGTCGCTGCCCGTGTTGGCGTCGAGGGTGCCGCCGCCGCCCATGTTTGACACGCAAATCTTCTTGACGGTGTCGCAGGTAAAGCCGTTCTCGCAGTCGCCTTGGGTGGCGCAGGTGGTCGCAGTTGCGCTGCCGCCGCCCGAACTCGGGCTAGGGCTGTCGCTGCACGCGGACAAGAATGCCAGGGAGAGGCTCGCGGCCAGCGAAATCGAGCGCGCGTTGGGCAGGACCATGGGTTTGCTCCGAATTTTGGCGAGCGTCCAAAAAAGACGCGGCCAATAGGGTAGTCAATCTTGTCGCCGGGGCGCAATAGCTTTTTTGGACCGGGGCCAGTGGTCGCCGGAGCCGCGATCGGCTACGGTGCGCGCATGGCCGACCGAGCGCCGCAGCTGCCGAGCCGATTTGCTGTTGTGACCGGCGACGTGGCCTGCGATTGGCCGCAACCGCCGACAGGGTCGATCGAATTGCGCGGGGCGCGCCTGCTGCATTGGAGGCCGGCGACCGAGGTTGCCCAAGGCCGCGCGGTCGGCGTCTTCGACGGCGTGCTGCTCAACAGCGAGGAATTGCGTCGGCGGCTCACGGTTCGGGGCGTCGCGGCCGGCCCGCTCGACTCTGCGCAACTCGCTTTGGAGTGGCTGGCGGCTTTCGGTCCGAATGCCGTCGGTGACCTGCGGTGGCACGGCGCTTTGGCGCTGCTGCACCGCGCGCAGGGGGCGGTGCTGCTGGCCCGCGACCTGGTTGGGGTCGGCTGGTTGGGCCAGGCACGGGTCGGGACGAGCTCGGTGTGGACGAGCGACCCGCGGCCGCTTGCGAAAGCCCAGCGCGCCGCGCCGCCAGGTTGGGTGGGTATCGCTTCTGCGGCGGGTTTGCAGCAGCCCAAAGTGGGGTACGCGGCAGAAAA
>CAXRHS010000904.1:0-14149 GCA_964230235.1 Myxococcota bacterium | reverse complement strand
GTCAGCCGCCACACCAGAAACGAATCAATGGTGCCCATCGCCAGTTCGCCGCGGTCGGCCGCCGCCCTGGCCCCCGAGGTGTGGTCGAGCAGCCACGCCGCCTTGGTGCCGGAAAAATAGGCGTCGATGGGCAGTCCGGTGCGCTGGCGGACCAGCTCTTGGGTGCCGGGGCGCGCTTTGAGCGCGTCGCAGACCTCTGCGGTGCGGCGACACTGCCACACGATGGCGTTGGCAATTGGCTGGCCGGTGGCGCGCTGCCACACCACCGTGGTCTCGCGCTGGTTGGTCATGCCAATGCCGGCGATGTCCGTCGGATCGACGCCGGTCTGCGCGAGCACCCCGCGCACCGCCGCCAGTATCGACGCCCAGATGGCCTCGGGATCGTGCTCGACCCAGCCGGGTTTGGGGTAGATCTGCGGAAATTCCTGGTTGAACTTACCGACCACCCGCAAGTTCTTGTCGATGACAAGGGCGGTGGATCCGGTGGTGCCCTGGTCCAGGGCCAGCAGGTACTGAGCGGTCACGGTGGGACTCCACGGGGCGCGCGGGCGCAAGCGCGGCGATTGTGGCAAGGCCGGGCGGGCGATGGCAACTTGGCGCGTGCTGCGCTGGAACCAAAGCACAAGGTCGCCGGGCGGACCGACAGACTCCCAGGCAGGGAGCGCAAGCTGCCCGAACGGACACCTTGCGCCCTTGACGCATCTTCGCCAAACTGCCGGCCAACCCGCGCCTGGCCGCGGCCGCACCCCAGTCGCCGACCCATGCCGATCGACCGCCCTGCCCACAGCCCAGTGCCGCGCCCAAGCGCGCCGCAGGTCTGCCAGACAAGTCGGCGATCGTCATCGACGTCCGGTGCAACGGCGAGTCCACTCGCCGCGTCGCGCGCATGCGACCCGAGTGGCCAACAAGGGGCGCGCGCCGCGACACCGGACGGAATGCGACGGCCCCCCAAGGCGCTCGTCCTTTGTCTTTTTCTGCTGTTGGGTGCCCTGGCGACGCTGCCAGGGTGCGAAAAGGCCCGCCAGGAGCGCGCGGCGCGCGAAGCCCACGCCAAAGTCGCAGCCGCCATCGAGCAGTATTCGACGGCATCGGCCAGCGCCAATGCGGCCCACAAAGAAGTGCTCGACGCCTTTGCGGCGGCCAATGCCTCAACCAACCTGCCGGACTACAAATCAGCGCTGCGGACCCGGGTTCTGCCAGCCATGGATGTTTTCATCCACAAGCTGTCGGCCATCCCGACCGCGACGCCTGAACTGCAGGCGGTCCACGGCAAGCTGACCGAGGCCTACCGGCGGGCCCGCGACGAGATCGCCGATTTCGAGCGCGGCCTCGCAGACGCCCAAGGCTTGCGGCGCTTTGACGAGATCCGGATCGGCTTGCAGCGGGCCGTGGCCGACTACCGCACCCAGTTGGCCGACTACTACAAGCGCCACGACCGGCAACTGCGACTCGACGGCGCGCGCCTGGCCGAGCCGGCGACGGCAACAGGTCGTTCCGCACCAGTCGAAGCGACGCCGGTCAGCCCATGACCGACCTCGCAGCGCCAGCCAATGCGACCGCCGCGGCCAGCGCAGCCCGACCAACCCGGGTTCGCGCCGTTCTTGCGGCCATGCGGCCGCACCAGTGGGTCAAGAACACCTTCGTGCTGGCGCCGCTACTGTTTGCCGGCCCCGACCTGCTGCGCAAAGGCGAGCTGAATGGCGAAGTGGTGCTGCGGGTGGCACTGGCGATCCTGGCGTTCTGCCTGGGGTCGAGTGCGACCTACCTGCTCAACGACCTGCACGATGTCGAAGCGGACCGCGCCCACCCGGTCAAGCGGTTGCGTCCGATTGCGGCCGGCGACTTGCCGGTTGGTCATGCGTGGCTCGCATTCGGTGTGCTGATCGCCGCTGCGCTCGGCCTGGCGTTGGTGGTAGAGCCGCGGGTTGCCGTCATCCAAGCAGGCTACTTTGCGATGAACCTGGCCTACTCCAAGGGGCTCAAGCGAATCGCGTACTTGGACGCCGTGGTCATCAGCTGCGGGTTCCTTTTGCGCGCGCTGGCAGGCGGCGAAGCGGCGCGGGTGCACCTGTCCAGTTGGCTCATCGCGTGTACCGTGCTGCTGGCGCTGTTCCTGGCCCTCGGCAAGCGCAAGCACGAACTGATGACCAGCGACGCCGAACACCGGGCGGCGCTCGAGCACTACCGCATCGAGCACCTCAATTTCGCGCTCGGCGTGCTGGCCGCGCTGGCCTCCGGCGCGTATGCCCTGTATGCCCGCGACCCGGCGACCATTGCCCGCTTTGGCACCGATCGCCTGCTTTTGACGCTGCCGTTCGCGCTGTTTGGGCTGTGGCGCTTCTACCAGCTGCTCGACGACCACAGCACCGCGCAAAGCCCGACCGAACGGATGCTGCGCGACCCGATCTTCCTGGGCAACGGGTTGCTGGGCGGCGTGGCGGTGGTGCTGGTGATCTATGGCGTGGCCGCCTGAGCCAACTGCAGCCGCCGGGTCCCGCGTTCAGCGGCGATTTGTGGACTTGCTTGCGCGGCGACGCGCGGTTGTACCCGTGCGGCCGCCGGCGCGCGGTGTGGGCTCGCTGCCCGGTCCGGAACGCAACTTGGTGCGCAGCGTCTTGACGGCGCTGGTCGCGTTGGCCCTAGGGTGCGGACCGGTGCAGGCGCCGGCGGTGGTCGCCAATCCGGTGCGGCACAGCCTGGATCAGCAACTGACCCTGGCGCGCAAGCAACCGCCGCAGCTGCGCTTCAACCCCGCGCTGTGCAACTGCCCGCCGTTTGAGGTCCGGGTGGGCGAACGGTGGTGGCGGGCCGACCTGACCAGCGCCGACCCCGAAGTCCTGAGCGGGTGGATGGACTACCTGGGATCGTCGGCCGGCGACGCCTTGCCCGTCGCGGTGGTGGTCGAGGGCACGCTCGAACGCGACATCTGGCGCACCGCGACTGGTGCCTATGCACTGAAGGTCGACGTGGTGCGCATCGTTGAACCGCTGCCGCCACCGCCACCACCGGTGGTGCCGGCGCCGACGGACGCGCCGCTTGCGCCGACTGCCACGTAGGCACCCCGAACGACGACCGCGAACTGCACCATGAGGACGAAGCGGGGAGCAGGTCGACAAGCCACCGCACTGCAATGGCCGAAGCGTGTCGTGCGTTTCCGATTGGCACTGCGGGTCGGATGGGTTGGGGCGCAAAAACTGGCAAGGCCGCAGGGTTGCGGCATGATCGCGCCGCGCCGGCCAAGGTTGCGGCGCCCAAGGTGTGCCCATGTTGTCGCCCGCCACCCGCCCGCTGGCCGCTTTGGCTGCCGCTTCGTTCTTGGTGTTGCCGCTGGCAGCGCGCGCCCAAGCACCCGAAGTCATCAAGCCGCGCCTGGAACTGCAGGTGTTCTTGAACGACAAGCCGGTCGGCACCGAATCGCTGCGCAGCGCCAAAGGTGCAGAGGCCAACTACTTTTCGACTGAAGCGCAGCTGCAGGACAAGGTTGCCAAGGTCTGGCGTGGCTTCAAGCAGCGCACCCACCTGCAGTTGACGCCGGGCGGCGAAGTCCAGTCTTTTGACCGCTGGATCGATGTGACGGGCGCCACCCAAGGCACCAAGCTTTTCAACTTCAATGGTCAGTGGCGCATCGCCGTGACCGAGGCTGCGGTCGAGGGCAAGAAACCCAAGCCCAAGGTCACCGACGTCAAGGCCAGCCAACCGTTGGTGGTGCTCGATGAGCGACTGCCGGCGCTGGTGGTGGTGGCGACCGAGCGCATGGCCGACAAGGACTCGTTCAGCTACGTGCGCGTGGACAACGCCACCTATGGCACCCTGGCGCGCACCCAGGAGCACCTCGTCGACGGCAAGGGCGCACGCTTCGTCAAGACCTGGCTCAAGGGCGACAAGGTCGCCGTGTGGGTGCTGCGCGACAGCAACGGCAAGGTGGTGCAGGTACACGGCCTGGATGGCTGGCGCGGCGTGGCCAAGGACACCAAGCCCCCAGCTGGGCTCAAGCCCGCACCCGACGACAAGCCTGCCGATGCGCCTGCGGCCGCGACCAAGACGGGCGGCTGAATCAGGTCAAGGCGTCGCCGCGTCGCGCTCGGTCTCCGTCGGTGCGGCGTCCGTGCGGGTCGGCGCAGCCGGCGGGTCGGCACCCGGCAGCGGCTCTCCGGGCATCAAGATCGGCCAACTGAAGGTCTTTTCCTGGCCAGCGCGCACCACTTTGACCTGCAGCGTGCGGTCCGACCGCAGCTTTTGGAAGACCTGCAGCAGATCGGTTGGCACCAGGATTTTCTGACCCTGGACGCTGACCAAGCGGTCGCCGGGCAGCACGCCGTAGCGCAGCACTTGGGGGTCGTCGCCAAACAGCGACACGATCCGGTAGCCAACGAACTTCTTGCCACCCTCGCGCACCGGCTCAATCGGCACCTGGCCGAGCAACCAGCCCGGCCCTGCCGCCAGGACTTTGTCGAGCCGCGGCCGCGCGATGACCAACGCCCCCGCCCATGGGTCGGCTTTGGGGTCAACGCGCTGGGCGCCGCTGACCTTGCGCGCCCCCGAAGCCTTGGCGCGCGGCGGGTCGGCCGGGTTGGCAGTGGTGGTCGCGGGCGGATCAGGTTCGGCGGTCTGCGGGCTGGCGCATGCCCCCAGAGCGAGCACAGCCAGCACCCATCCGGCGGCGCAGTGGCTGGCGCGGGCGTGCGCAAGTGCACGCGGCTGCGCCACGCTGCCGGTGGTTGCCACGGGGCAAAGGCGTGTCATGCCGACTACTGGGCGACGCCGCAAAAAGCGTGCGCCGTGTCACTCTCGCTGCACGGCGCCTGCGAAGTGGCGGTGGCCTGACCGCACAACGGCGCCGGCCGGCACGTCAGGCCCTCGCGGCACTCGTCGTCCGGCGCACAGGTGCGCATGCAGTAGCGCAGTTCGCCGCCAAAATCGATGCAGGCCGCCTCGGGCGGGCATTCGTCTTTGCCCTTGCGACAGCCGACCTTGAGGCAGTAGCCCTCTGGGGTGGTGGTGTCGCAGGTCAAGGTGGTGCCGCACTGGCTGTTGCGCTCACACTTGTCGCCAACCACCGGCGCGCATGCGACCGCGAGGCACGCGACCGCAAGGCACAACCCGGCCAACCGCACAGCATGCCGGTTCAAGGTGCGGCCTCGCTTGCAGTGGGCGTCACCGGTCGGCTTGGGGCCGCCGGTTTGTGACCCGGGCACGGCTGGGCGTACAGGTTCGCAAGGGCGGTTTCTGCCCACTTGGGGTCGGCCTTGGCCGCCTCGTCGAGCGCCTGCCCGAACCCGGCCGCGTCCGCAAAGCCATGCTGCGCATAGACTTTATCGTCGGGGGCCGCATACCCCGTCAGCTGACAGCGGACCGCCGCGGCTGCCTTGAGCAAGCGAGCCTTGGTCGCCTCGCCATCTGCGGCAGTGGCAGTCGCACCACCTGCAAGACCGACCGCCGGTGCAGCGCCGGCCGCACCCTTGGCCGCGGGCTTGTCGGCGGGTTTGCCGCAGGCAAGACATGCCGTCAGGCACAGCCCCACAGTCGCCGTACGGACAAGCTTCATCGCCGCGCCAACGCCCGGGCGCCCGGGTAGACCGCCGAGGCACCGAGTTCTTCTTCGATGCGCAGCAGCTGGTTGTATTTGGCGGTGCGCTCGCCGCGCGACAGCGATCCGGTCTTGATCTGACCAGCGCCGGTGGCGACCGCAAGGTCGGCAATCGTGCTGTCTTCGGTTTCGCCGGAGCGGTGCGACATCACGGTGGTGTAGCCGGCGCCATGCGCCATGTCCATGGCGTCCAACGTCTCGCTCAGGCTGCCGATCTGGTTGACTTTGACCAGGATCGAATTGGCAATGCCTTCGTCGATGCCGCGGCGCAGACGGGTCGGGTTGGTCACGAACAGGTCGTCGCCGACCAACTGGATCTTGTTGCCGACCGCGTCGGTCAGCCGCTTCCAGCCGGCCCAGTCGTCTTCGGCCATACCATCTTCAATCGACACGATCGGGTAGTTGTGGGCGAGGTCTGCCAGGTAGTCGGCAAACTGGTCGCTCGACAGCGTGCGGTTTTCGCTGTGCAGGCTGTAGCTGTTGCTGTCTTTGTCGTAGAACTCGCTGGACGCGACATCGAGCGCCAACGCCATTTGCTTGCCGGGCTCGTAGCCGGCCCGTTCGATGGCCTGCAGCAGCACCGCCAGACCTTCTGCATTGCTCGCCAGCCGCGGCGCAAAGCCGCCCTCGTCGCCGACAGTGGTAGTCAGGCCTTTCTTGCCCAGAATCTTCTTGAGGTGGTGAAAGGTCTCGGCGGCGGCGGCGATGGCTTGTGCGAACGAAGCAAAGCCAATCGGCACCACCATGAATTCCTGGATGTCCAGGCCGCCCGCGGCGTGCGCACCGCCGTTGATGAGGTTGCACATCGGCACCGGGATGACCCGCGCCCTGGCCCCGCCCAACCAGCGGTACAACGGCATCCGCGCCCCAGCCGCAGCCGCGCGCGCCGCCGCCAGCGACACGCCCAAAATGGCGTTGGCGCCGAGATTGCTCTTGTTGGCGGTTCCGTCCAGCGCCAGCATCGCCGCGTCGATGGCGCGGAAATCGCTGGCGTCGCGGCCGACGAGCTGCGGGGCGATGCGGGTGCGCACGTGGTCGACCGCGCGGGTCACCCCTTTGCCGAGGTAGCGGCTGCCGCCGTCGCGCAATTCGAGCGCCTCATGGGTGCCGGTCGAGGCGCCCGACGGCACCATGAAGCGGCCGCGGCCTCCGCCGCTCAGCACGACTTCGACCTCGATGGTGGGGTTGCCGCGCGAGTCGAGCAACTCGCGGGCGAGGACCTGGGCAATCTGCAGGGTGGCCATGGCGCGGCGTGCCGTCCCGACGGTGCGCGCCGGGCGCCGGCATTTTGGACGCGCGCACGCCGGGGGTCAATGTCGCCGCGGCAGCAGCGCGTGGTCCGGCTGCCGCCACCCCCAGCAGTCAAAGCCCGCGGGCGGTCCTTAGCGTGCCCGGTTCACCTCGGCGCCGGCCCGGGCGCGACACAGCAACCACCACGCCATCGCACAACAGGGCGGGGTCTACCCAAACGCCTGCAACGCCAAAAGCGCCGTCATCTGCACGATGGTTTCGACCGAGCCCGCCGGCGGCACCACCGTCAGCGGTCGCGACAGGCCGAGCAGCACGGGTCCGATCGCGTCGGCCTCGCCAAAGCCGGCCAGCAACTGGTAGCTGGCATTGGCCGCGCCAAGCGACGGAAACACCAGGACATTGGCCGGTCCGTGCAGGGTCGCATGCGGCCAATTGCGCTGGCGCGCGGCGGGGTCGAGCGCAATCTGCACCTGCATCTCACCGTCGATGTCCAGGTCGGGCCGGCGCTTGCGGGCGATCGCAACCGCGTCGGCTGCCCGCACTGCTTCGGGGTGGCGCGAGGCACCAAAGTTGGCAAACGAGACCAGCGCGACATGCGGCTGCACGCCCAGCTTGAGGGCGAGGTCGGCGGCGGCAATCGCGATTTCGGCCAGCATCGCCGCGTCGGGTTCGGGGTTGACCGAAGTGTCGGCCAGAAACAGCGGCCCGCGCTTGCCCGGCACCACGTGCACACCGCAAGCGCTGCGGCTGCCATTGGCGGGCCCCAGGATCTGCAGGGCCGCGCGAATGGTGTCCGGGTAGGTGTGCTGCAAGCCGACCACCGCGCCATCGGCCATGTGCTCGCGCAGCATCACCAGCGTCGCGGACAAGGCGTCGGTCTGCAGGACCATCCGCGCCTTGGGGGCGGACATTCCGCGGCGGCCGCGCGCCGCCAGCAGCGCCGTCAACTCGCGATCCAGGGTCGGCCGGGCGCGCAGACTGACGAATTCAACCCCTTCCAGGTCCAAGTCGAGCGCAGCCGCCCGCCCCCGCAGTTGATCCTCGTCGCCGACCAGCACCGGGCGCACCAGGTGCTCGTCGACCAGGACCCGCACCGCCCGCAGCACGCGGTCGTCGTCGGCGTCGGCAAACAGCACCCGCTTGGGGTCGCGCGCGACCCGCACCATCACGTGTCGCATCAGCGAGCGCGCCGGGCCGAGCCGCCGCTCCAGCTCGTCGCGGTAGGCCTGCGGTTCCAGGTGCTTGCGCGCCACGCCGCTGTCAATCGCCGCCTGGGCCACCGCCGGCGCGACCCACAGCAACACCCGCTCGTCGACTGGCTTGGGCAGGATGTAGTCTGGCCCGAACTTGAGCTGGGCCCCGTCATAAGCTTGGCGCACGCGGTCCGGCACATCTTCGCGGGCCAGGGCCGCCAGCGCGCGCACGGCCGCCAGCTTCATCGCGTCGTTGATCTGCCGCGAGCCGACATCGAGCGCGCCGCGAAAGATGTACGGAAAGCCAAGGACGTTGTTGACCTGGTTGGGAAAGTCGCTGCGCCCGGTGCCGATGATGGCGTCGGGCCGGGCGGCGCGCGCTTCGGGATAGGCAATTTCGGGATCGGGGTTTGCCAACGCGAACACGATCGGCCGCTCGGCCATGGTCTGCAGCATCGCCGCCGTCACGGTATTGGCCTTGGAGAGCCCAATGAACACGTCGGCGCCGACCAGGGCATCGGCCAGCGTGCGCGCGGCCGTCTCGCGCAGAAACGGCAGCTTGCTGACATCGACTTCGGCGCGGCGGCCCTCGTGCAACACCCCTTTGCTGTCGCACATGGTGATGTTGGCGATGCGCACGCCGAGCAATTGCCACACGTTCATGCAGGCGATCGCCGATGCGCCGGCACCGGACACGACGACTTTTAGCGATTCCAATGGCTTGCCTGCGAGCTCAGCGGCGTTGAGCAACCCCGCGCTGCTGATGATCGCGGTGCCGTGTTGATCGTCGTGAAAGACCGGGATGTTCATGCGGCGCTTGAGCTCGGACTCGACGTAGAAGCACTCCGGCGCCTTGATGTCCTCGAGGTTGATGCCGCCAAAGGTCGGTTCGAGCCGCGCGATGGTGTCGATGAGCTTGTCGGGGTCGCGCTCGTCGATTTCAATGTCGAACACGTCGATGTCGGCAAAGCGCTTGAAAAGAACGCCCTTGCCTTCCATGACCGGTTTGCCGGCGGCGGCGCCGATGTCGCCCAGACCCAGGACTGCCGTGCCGTTGCTGATGACTGCCACAAGGTTGCCCTTGGCGGTATAGTCAAACACGCGGTCGGGGTTGGCGGCGATGTCCAGGCACGGGTAGGCGACGCCGGGCGAGTAGGCAAGCGACAAGTCGCGCTGGGTCTGGCAGGGCTTGGTCAGCGCGATTTCGATTTTGCCCGGCCTGCCTTCAGCGTGGTAGCGCAAGGCATCGGATTGCAACGACATGCGGAACTCGGGTGCGCCCGATGGTGGGCGCGGTGGCGCGTGTCTTACTCTCAATGCAGGCAGCCGTAAATGGGTGCGCGCAGCGGATCGGCCGCGCAGCCGGCATGGATCGCCGTCGAACCGATCTCCCTTTCCAGCGAACCCAGCGCGCAAATCGCTGCCCGGTTTTGACATCGCCCGATCGCACACGTAAGGTCAAATGGGGGCGGCAGGGGTTGCCGCGCCGTAATTCGAGTCAGCCGCAGGTTCAGGCACCCCGCTGACCCGCCCGCGCAGCGCCCGCACACGCCACGCCAACCAAGGCATCTCGCGATGGTTCCACTGCCAGAACAAGGCGTTACGCGAACATCGCAAGCCGCGCGCGCCTGGCGGCCAGCCCTACTGCCGTGGCTGCTGGCGCTGACGGCGCTGCTGGCGACGCCAGCTGCGCACGCCCAAATGGGCACCGTCGCCTCGTGGAACAACGCCGGCACCGCCGGCACGCCGCCCGCCAACCTGAGCCTGGTGGTCCGGGTCGGCGCCACCGCCAAGTACGCCCTGGGACTCAAGAAAGACGGATCGCTGGTCGCGTGGGCCGCCCCGGGCATCGCCACGCCGCTTCCGACCTTGCCCGCGGGCCCCTTTGCGGACATCGAGTGCGACTCGTTTTCGTGCCTCGCGCGCCGCGCCGACGGCAGCCTGGCCGCGGTCGGGCACTGCGGCAACGGCACCAGCCCCGGCGCCGGCCCCAACCTCATCGGGGTCATCCAAGCCCGGCCTTTGCAGTGCGGCGCCCACGCGATTCTGGCCGACGGCTCGATGAAAAGCTGGGGCACGCTCAACGTCACCACCGGCAACAAGGCCTATGCCGACTTCATGGCTTCGACCGGCGTGGTCAAGTTCACGGGCACCTTGAACTACATGACCACCATGGACATCAACGGTCAGCTGACCGGGTTTGTCTGGAGTCCCAACGACGCCAACGCCTGGACGCACTCGGCGCTGGGAAAACCGCCGATTTACGCGGGCTTCACCGACATCGTCGCCGGCGAGTACATCGCGGGCGGCGTCGCCCACGACGGCACGGCCTACGTGTGGGGCGGCTCGGCGAGCGGCGTCTTCCCAGGGGGCTTCGTCAAAAAGGTGCGCAAGCTGGTCGCCGGCAGCGGGTTTTCGCTGGCGGCGCTGATGCAAGACGGCACCATCGTGACCTACGGCAGTTCGTGGCCGCCCAATTTCAAGCCGGCGCCGGCCCAGTTCGGCCAGCAGAGCAACGTCTTTGACCTGGCAACCAGCTACGATTTTTGGGTGGCGGCCAAATCGTCCGCGTGCGGCGGCATTGGCCCGTTTGGCTGTTGCCAGGGCAGCTTTACCCAGTACGTGTGCAACGACGCCGGCACAGCGGTCAAGACGGCGTGCCCGAGCGCGTGCGGCTGGGGTGAAACCTCGGGTCCGTTTGCCAAGGGCGCGTTCGTGTGCCAAAGCAGCAGCTACAACCCGATGGGCAGCCCGGTGTGGCCTTGCGGGCTGTGCGAACCGGCATGCACCGGCAAGACTTGCGGCCCGGACGGCTGTGGCGGCAGCTGCGGCACCTGCGGCACCAACACCGCCTGCAACAGCGGCAAGTGCACCTGTACGCTGAACTGCAGCGACGGCAACGCCTGCACCGACGACACCTGCGACGCCAAGGGCTGCCTCAATCCCGCCAACACCGCCGCGTGCAGCACCGGCAACAAGTGCACCTCTGGCGACAAGTGTGCCGCCAAAATCTGCACGGCTGGGCCGGCCGTGACCTGCAACGACAACAGCAAGTGCACCAACGACTCGTGCAACCCGGCGTCGGGCTGCGTGTTTGCCCCCATCAACTGCGACGACGGCAACGCCTGTACGACCGATTCGTGCTCGGCGACCGCCGGCTGCCAGTACACCGCCGCGACCACGCCGTGCAACGACGGCAACGCCTGCACCACCAACGACACCTGCGGCAGCAGCAAGTGCAACGGCGGCACGGCGCTGGTTTGCGACGACAAGAACCCGTGTACGAACGACTCGTGCAGCGCGGCCTCGGGCTGCGTGTACGCCAACAACACGGTGGCCTGCAGCGACAACAACGCTTGCACCCAGAACGACGCATGCGCCAGCGGCAGCTGCAAGCCGGGCGCGGCCTTGGTGTGCAACGACAACAACCCTTGCACGACCGACAGCTGCGACGTGGCCAAGGGTTGCGCGGTCGCCGCCAACACCTTGCCATGCAGCGACAACAGTGTGTGCACCCAAAACGACGCGTGCGCGAGCAGCAAGTGCCAGCCGGGCGCGCTGCAGAAGTGCGACGACGGCCAGGTGTGCACCACCGACAGCTGCGACGCCGTCAAGGGCTGCCAGTACGCCCCGGTCGCCGGCACGCCACCCTGCGACGACGGCAATACCTGCAACACCGGCGACCACTGCGAAGCCGGCAAGTGCAAAGCCACCTCGGGCATCAACTGCGACGACAACAACCCGTGCACCGACGACCCGTGCGACGGCAAGGGCGGCTGCAACCACAACCCGGTGGCGGCCGGCAGCGTGTGCGACGACGGCGACCTGTGTACCACGACGGGCAAGTGCGAAGGTACGGCGTGCAAAGGCATCGTCGCGACTAGCTGCGACGACGGCACCCCGTGCACGACCGACGGTTGCACCAAAGCCAGTGGGTGTCCCCACAGCAACTCGACCGCGGCGTGCGACGACGGCAACCCGTGCACGACCCCGGACGTCTGCGCCGGCGGCAGCTGCAACAGCGGCCCCGGGTGCGGTGCCAACGCGGTCTGCACCAAGGCTGGCGGTGTCGGCAAGTGCGTGTGCAAGGCCGGCTTTGTGGGCGACGGCAAGAATTGCAGCGCCTGTACGCCCAACTGCGCGGGCAAACAGTGCGGCTCGGACGGCTGCGGCGGCCAGTGCGGGCAATGCAGCGCGGCGACCACCTGCAGTGGCAGCAACTGCGTGTGCCAGCCGGCGTGCAGCGGCAAAGCCTGTGGCCCCAATGGCTGCGGCGGCTCGTGTGGCGCCTGCCCGACCGGGTCCGCGTGCAACAGCGACGGCGCTTGCTCGCCGATCTGCGCCACCAAGTGCGCCAACCGCGCCTGCGGCGACGACGGCTGCGGCGGCGTGTGCGGCACCTGCGCGGACGGCCAATTCTGCAACGACGACGGCAAGAAAGCCGACTGCCGCTTTGCCAAGTGCCCGGCCACGCCGGTCGCCGGCTGCTGCACCAGCAACACGCTGTCGCTGTGCACGGCCGGTGCACCCAGCGTCAAAGACTGCGGCGACGACGGCCTGTACTGCGGCTGGAACGCCCAAAAAGGCACCTACGGCTGCATGGCGACCGCGACCGGCGCCGATCCGAGCGGCAAGCAGCCGTGGTCGTGCGCTGCAGCGGGCACCTGCACGCCCAACTGCACGGGCAGGAAGTGCGGCCCCGATGGCTGCGGCGGCAGCTGCGGCGAGTGCGCCGACACGGCGCTGTGCAACTTTGCCAACGGCCAGTGCGTGACCAAGCCCTGTCCCGACCTGCCCAAGACCAACTGCTGCGCTGGACCCGACCTTGTGGTGTGCAGCGCGCAGACCAAGTCGGTCACCAAGGTCACGTGCCCGACGACCGCATGCGGCTGGAATGGCAGCGCTTTTGCGTGCGGCCAGGCCGGCGCGGACGGACCACAGGGCACCAGCAAAGCCTGCCCGGCCAAGCTGTGCATCCCCAATTGCACCGGCAAGGCCTGCGGCGGCGATGGCTGCGGCGGATCGTGCGGCACCTGCGGAGCCGGCGCGCAGTGCAAAGCCAACGGCCAGTGCTGCAAGCCCGACTGTACCAACCGCAACTGCGGCGGCGACGGCTGCGGCGGGTCGTGCGGCACCTGCACGGGGGACCTGACCTGCAACGAGCCGCTCGGCCAGTGCACGCCGCCAGGGCTGTGCCAGGGCGCACCCTACGACATCGGCTGTTGTGCCGGGCAGACCCTCAAGTTCTGCAGCGAACCCGCGGCGTTGACGACCCAGGACTGCACCAAGACCGGCGGCTACTGCGGCTGGGACCCCAAGGTCGCGCGTTACTCGTGCAATACGCTCGGCGGCGGCGTCGACCCGGATGGCAAATACCCGCTGGCATGCAAAGGCAGCCCGCCGTGCGCGCCTAGCTGCGCGGGCAAGGCGTGCGGCCCCGACGGCTGCGGCGGCGTGTGCCCGAGCCAGTGCCAGCTCGGCGAGCAATGCGACAACAAGACCGGCAAGTGCATCACCGGCTGCAAGGACCTGTCGCCCGATGGCTGCTGCGACAAGGGCAGGTACTACTACTGCGGCCTGGTCGCGCCGGGACAGACCTGGGCGGTGCAGTCGATCGACTGCAAGGCCAAGGGCATGGGCTGCGGGCTGAACGTCAAGTATGCCCACAGCTGCGTGCCGGGCGCGGGCTGGGTCGAGCAGAACGGCGACCTGCTCGCCGACTGCCCGGCATCGCTGACCAAGTGCGTGCCGGACTGCAAAGGCAAGGGCTGCGGCCCCGACGGCTGCGGCGGCAGCTGCGGCACCTGCAGCAAGTTCGAGCAGTGCGAGCCGTGGAGCGGCACCTGCTACGTGCCGCCGCCCGACTGCAAGGGCAACTCGAACGCCGGCAGCTGCACCGACACCACCTTGACCTTTTGCTCGGCGTCCACCCAGGTCATTACCCAGTACTGCGGCAAGCTCTACGAGGCCAAAGGCTGCGTCGTCGATGCCGGCGGCCAGGCCTCGTGCCAGCAGCATTCGTACAAGCAAACGGGGTTGGACAAGTGCGGTAGCTCGATCGGTGACCACTGCGGCTGGAAAGACGACGCCCGGATCTGCCAGTGCGACGGCGCGTGCA
>CAXRHS010000903.1:0-6849 GCA_964230235.1 Myxococcota bacterium | reverse complement strand
CTGCCAGGGCGCCAAGTGCGGTGACTTCAAGTGCGACGCGGCAACCGAGAACTGCCTGAATTGCCCGGCCGATTGCGGTCCTTGTGGCGGCGGCGGCGGCGGCTCATGCGTCGGGTCCTGCGGCGGCAAGTCCAAGAACGGGGCCTGCTTTTGCGACGCAGCCTGTACGGCCTCGGCCGACTGCTGCGCGGACTACAAGACCGTGTGCGGCGGAACCGCCGTACCCAAGTGCGGCGACGGCAAGTGCACTGCCCCGACCGAGACTTGCACCAACTGCGCGCTGGACTGCGGGCCGTGCGCGAACAAGGAGACCTGCGCTGGCTCCTGCGGGGGCAAGTCCAAGACCGGTTCGTGCTACTGTGACTCCTTGTGTACCACGAGCGGCGATTGCTGCGCCGACTACAAGACCCTGTGCGGCGGCGGCGGAACCAACCCCAACACCTGCGTGGGCGCGTGCGGCGGCAAGTCAAAAACCGGCACATGCTGGTGCGACACCTCGTGCAAGGCGGCGGGCGATTGCTGCCCGGACTATGCGACGGCGTGCCCAGGCACCGGCGGCAGCCTGTGCGGCGCGAACGCAACCAAGACCTGCAAGGGCAAGTGTGGCGGCTCCGGTACGGGCGGCTGCTGGTGCGACAGCAGTTGCCAGGACTTTGGCGACTGCTGCCCCGATTTCAAGCCCTGCGGTTGTTTCTGACGCGTCTGAGTGGCGCCAATGCAGTCGCGTGCTATCCTCGCTTGCCGCAGTCCGGCAGCCATGCCGAGGCGGTGATCTCGCGTTCGCGGGAATGGACCAGCAAGCGCGCGCCCGATGCGGTGCCGACGCGCGGATCATGCTGCATCAGGATCCCCGACGCCATAGACAGCGGTTTGTTTCGCCGTCGTCGAATCGCGCGACTTGGGCGCGGACCGGGCAATGGAGTTGACATGCTAAATCAAATCAAG
Source organism: Myxococcota bacterium (assembly GCA_964230235.1). Classification (GTDB taxonomy): domain Bacteria; phylum Myxococcota_A; class UBA9042; order UBA9042; family UBA9042; genus SXRM01. Next base: position 5,904 of record CAXRHS010000903.1, on the reverse strand, counting down.
GATATGGCCGCCAAGCAGATGGGCAAGGTGCTGGCGTCGGACGCAGCGATGAACGTGCTAGGCAGCCCGCAACTCAAGCAGGCCGTCGTGACCGCCATCAACCTGCGCGCAGAAGCCCGCGATGCGCTGGAGCGTCGCGTCAAAGACGTCGCCACTGCGCTGGAACTGGTCACCCGCGAAGATGTCGCCAAGCTACGCCGGTCGATCCGCGACCTGGAAGACCACCTGGCAGAACTGCAGACCCAGCTTGCAGACGCGCAGGCCGACCTGGCGGCCGCCAAATCGGAAGGCGAAGCGGGGTCCGATGCCGCGCCGACTGCGGCAGAACCGGCGGCCAAGGCCAAAAAGCCACGCCGGAGCAAAGCGGCCTGACCGCCGCACCTGGAGGGCGCTGATGGCCGTTCTACCCGTCGTCACCTATCCCGACCCCGTGCTGCGCCAGCGCTGCAAGGAAGTCACGGCATTTGACGCTGACCTGCACAAGCTGTTGGACGACATGGGCGAGACCATGGTCGCGTCAGAGTGCATTGGCCTGGCCGCCAATCAGGTTGGCAGGACGTGGCGCCTTTTTCTCATGAACGTGCCCATCGACGACAAGACCAGCACGGGCCTGCTTGAAATCATCAACCCGCGCATCGTCGCCAAGCGCGGCGAGGTGCGGTTCGAAGAAGGCTGCCTGTCGTTTCCCAACGTGTACGAATTCGTCGTTCGCGCCAATGAGATTGAATTGCAGTACCAGGATCGCACGGGCGCGGCGCAGAAACTGCTGTGCAGAGGCATCGTGTCGATCTGCGTTCAGCACGAGTTTGATCACCTCGAAGGCATCACGTTTCTCGACCGCCTGAGCCCGCTCAAGCGACAACTGGCGCTGCGCGACTATGATCGCAAGAACCGCGAAGCGTTGGACGACAAGGCGTTTCGTGCCAAGGCGCGGGCGCGCCGCTCGCCGCCGCAACAAGTCAGCTGACCCGATCCATGCGCACGGTGTTTTTTGGCTCGCCTCCGTTTGCGGTGGCGGTGCTGCGGTCCATGCTCGACGCGGGCATCGAAGTCGTTGCGGTGGTGTCGCAGCCCGACAAGCCGGCAGGTCGCGGCAACCAGCTGACGCCACCTGCGGTCGCGGTTTTTGCCCGCGAGCGTGGCATCGTGGTGCACCAACCTGCCAAGGTGCGCGACGGGGCGCTGGCGGCGTGGCTGCGCGACCAACGCGCTGACCTTGGCGTGGTCGCCGCGTACGGCAGGATCTTGACGCAGCAAGTGCTCGATGCGCCGCGGCTGGGCTGCGTCAATGTGCATGCCTCGCTTCTGCCGCGGTGGCGAGGTGCCTCACCGATCGCGCGCGCCATCGCGGCGGGGGACGCGGCGACCGGCGTGTGCCTGATGCAGATGGACGCCGGGTTGGACACCGGGCCGGAATTGGCGCGCGCAGAAACTGCGATTGGCGAAGACGAAACGACGCCCGAACTGGAATCTCGGCTGGCGCAGTTGGGCGGTCGCCTGCTGGTCGATTGCTGGCCCGATCTCGTCGCTGGCCGTCTCGCGGGCGTACCGCAAGACCACGCAAGCGCGACTTTTGCGCCGCCCTTGCGCAAGGAAGATGGCCGCTTGGACGTGCGCATGCCTGGCCGTGTGCTGCATGCCCAGATTCGTGCACTGCAGCCTTGGCCGGGCGCGACCCTGGCGACTGTACTGGGCGAGGATTGGAAGGTCGGCGCCGCTGGGCTGCGCCATAGCCCCGAACCGGCAGAAGTCGGGCACATCGCCGGGGTCGACCGGACGCATGTGTGGATCGGCTGCGGCGATGGCCGGTTGGGCATCGCGGAGATCCAACGACCCAATCGGGCCAAAGCGGGCGCGCCTGACGTGCTGCGCGGCGTGCGCCTCGGCGTCGGCGACCGGCTCACCGCGGAGTCGCCATGAGCACAGTCGCGGCTCTGCGGGTCGCCTTTGTCGGGTGCGGCAACATGGGCGGCGCCATTGCGCAGCGTTGGTTGGACACCGCGACGGTGAGCCCGGATCGCCTGCGCGCTTGTACCGCGCGGCCCGCCTCTGCGGAAGCGGTCGCAAACCGCCTTGGGATCGCGGCAGGCACCGATTTGCAGACGGCAGTCGAGGACGCCGACGTGGTCGTGCTGGCCTTCAAGCCGCAGGGCCGGGCAGAGCCATTGGCGCAGCTACGACAGGTGCTGGGCGAACCGGATCCGCTGGTCGTGTCGTTGCTGGCCGGTGTGAGCCTTGCCGAACTGCGCCACAGTCTTGGTCCGCGGGTTGCCCGTTGGATGCCAAACACACCGGTTGCGGTGGGCGCGGGGATCGTCGGCCAGTATGCGCCTGACCTTGGCGAAGCGGACTCGAAGCTGCTGATTGAGCTTGCGCGGCCGCTCGGCTTGTGCGTGGAGGTGCGGGAGCGCGACTTCGACGCACTGACTGCCGTCGCGGGCTGCGGTCCGGCCTATGTGTTTGCGTTTTGTGAAGCGCTGACCACGGCTGGCGTCTCGCAAGGGCTGGATCCCAAGGTCGCGTCGCAACTGGCGCGGCAGGTCGCCGTTGGCGCCGGCATGCTGCTCGGCAGCGCCGCGGAAGACCCGGCCGAACTGCGCCAGCGCGTGACCAGCACAGGCGGCATGACAGACGCGGCGCTGGAACAGCTGCGGCGCCAGGGATGGGGCATCGCGATGGCAAGCGCGATTGCCGCCGCGGTGGAGCGGGCCCGCCAGCTGGCGGCTGCAGCCAGCGTGCCCACCGACAAATCAAAGAGGCGTTAGGGCCCGTAAAAAATCTACTCGATTTTCTACGTTGGCCCACTGCTTGCCTGGTTGGTCGCAAGCTCGCGACTTTGCAAGTCGACTCGCCGCTCCGCTCCGCGCACGTGTCGAGTGTCTTGTTCTTTTACAGGCCCGTACAGGGTCGCCGCTCATGGCGACCCTGCCTTGCTATTGCGTGGGCCACGAGCTCACCGGATGCGGGATTCGCCGTGGCGGGCCGCCAGAAATTGGCATTTCCGGCGACCCTGTTAGGGCGCGGCCAGATCCAATCCGTTCTTGGCGCCCGCCCTTGAACGGCTTGGCGCTTTGCGCTCGCCCGAGCGATGCCCCACCGCTGCGCAAGGCGCCCAGCCGGCGGAACTGGCCTGTCGTGTAGCGAGTTCGACCGCTACAATCAGCCTTTGAACACGCCGAGGTGCGCGAGCAGACCTTCGGCCACAGCGTTCAGGACTGGCCCCACGTTGGCGTCGTGCAGGCTTTTGGCGACTTCGCGCGCTTCGCTGATGGCGTCCAGCGCTTCCAGCGCGCGGTCGTCCGCCAGGTAGAAGGCAACCATGGCCAGGGCCCCGACCTGGAAGGCCACCGCGTCGCCGATGTCCTGTGCGGCCAGCACGGCCTCGGCCATCACGGTCACGCCGTCGGCCGCAGACCGCGCCTGGCTCAGGTCGAACGGCAGCCCAAGCCAGGGATCGAGGTGAGCGTTTTGCACCGACGTCTTGCGCGCCGCCTGCACGGCCACCAGCGCGGCCGACACCGCGGCGTGGAAATCCTGGGCTTGCATCCAGATCGCCGACTGGGCCGCGCGCAGACTGGCCGTCTCGGACCACGCCCCTTCGGCCTCGCAGATGTTCGCGGCGTCTTGCAGCGACACGGCGGCGCGCTCCGGGCGTTGGCTGCGCAGCCATAGCTGGGCGAGCGATGCATGGCTCGCATAGGCTACAAAAGTCAGTCCCTCGTCGCGCTGCAGTGGCAAACGGCCGATCTCGGCAAGTTCACTGCGCAACTGCGTCAGGTTGCCCGTCGCACCGTGGTAGGCGACCCGCGCCAGCAACATCTCGGCCTGAACCCAAACGGCTCGCGGAGAGGCACCGGCAGGGCCCGCCTGCAGCAGCTGCCACGCGGTATCCATCAGGCGCAGATCGCGGTTGGCATCGACGGGCGATTTGTGCGCCAGGTACGGCAAGCGGGCGGCGCGAATCAAGATTTCTGTAGCGCGGTCGCGGGTCTCGACTGCGCGCACCAGCGCATGTTCTGCGGCGGCCAGACCCGCGCTGGTCTGATGGGCGCACAGGGCAGTCCGGGCAACACAGGCGAGCAGCTGCACCTCGACGTCGTCCGGGCAGCCGTCGCCGAACTCAGCGATGAGGCTGTGCGCATAGGCGAGCCATGTCGAGCGACGCTGCACCGAACCGGTGAGTGCAGGCATGCGCTCGACGAGGTCAAGCACCGCGTGCGCGGCAACCAGCGCGTCGTCGGCGCGCACGGCGGCGTGCTGCGGCCCGAGTTCGTCCAACAGGTGGCGAGGCAATGCCGGGCGATCGCGCAACTGCATGTCTACCACCGGACCTGCCGCCGCGCGGTTGGGCGCGACCGGCGCGACACAGGATGGCACGGCTTGAGGCACCCGGCGAATTTCTGCCGCGCGAATGGTCTGCGTAGGCACCAGATCATGGCCATTCTCGGCGCAGGCGAGCAGCCGCGCAGCTGGCAGCGGAACCAGGGTCGTCAGAAACGGGCAAAAACTTCACATCCGATAATCTCGGTTTATCGTCACCCGCTGGCGGCCCGCTGGGGTGCCGCAACGAGCACGGAAAGGCAACCGCAACCCGAGGTGGAACCATGGAAAGCGACTCGTACTTTGGCAAGCGCAGCATCCCGTGGGTGCTGTTGGCGTGCGCGGTCATTCTCAACGTCGTCCTGCTCGTCAATCGCAGCAGAACCGCGAAACCAGAGGACAAACCAGCGGAAGCCAAGCCAGTGGCTGCGGCCCCGACCGCTGCGCCCGCGCCGTCGCCAACCGGCACAGGCCCGGCCGTCGAATGGCAGCAGGCATCGCTGCAGGTCAACGGCACGCTGGAGCGCACGTTCACGCAGGCGCTGGGCGACGAACTCGGCCCGCAGGTCAGCCAGACCTATGCGCGCCTGTTTGTGTGGGACGTCAACTTCCGCACTGACCTCAGCCCCAAGGACGGCGTCGACGTTCTGTACCGCGAGCTCGGCAATGCGGAAATCGACATCGCGGCAGCGCGCCTGCAGGTCGCCAAGAAGGGCAAGGCGTTTCGCGCCTACAAGTTCCAGAATCCGGGCGACAAGTTCGCATCGTGGTGGAACGAAGAGGGCACCGAAGTGCCGATGCAGCTCAAGGCCACGCCCATCAAGGACTATCAGCAGGTGACCAGCCTGGTTGGCGACGGTCGCGGCCACGCCGGGATGGACTTCAAGACCCCGGTCGGCACCGAGATCGTGGCACCTTTTGGCGGCAAGGTCCTGCGCGGCAACTGGAACTGGACGTCCAACGGCAACTGCCTCGAGGTCGAGTATCCGGACGGTACGCTCGCCAAGTTCTTGCACCTGTCGGAAAACAAGGTCAAGGCCGGCGAGGTGCTGCAGGCGGGCCAACTCATCGCGCTCACGGGCAACACCGGCCGGTCGACCGCGCCGCACCTGCACTACCAGCTGAACCAAGGAGCCAAAGTGCTGGATCCGGTTGCGTACCATGGCACGACCCGGCGCAGCATCGACGCTTCGGCGCAAGCCGCATTCAAGGCAACCGTGCAAGCGCTGGACGCGCAGTTTGCGCCCAAGACCGCTGGTCTTTGAGCGGTTCGACAGCGTCGTTTCAGTGCTGCCGACGGCCTGGAAACGACGGATGACCTGCTTGGGCGGTCATCTCGGGCCAGGCAGGGTCAGCGCCACCAGGGTCACAAGCCGCTACGTACCACGTTCACCAACAGTGTGTGTGGGTGCCACCGTCAGCCGTCTGCGGCAGTCAGGCACGGCGTTAGGGCCCGTAAAAAATCTACTCGATTTTCTACGTTGGCCCACTGCTTGCTTGGTGGGTCGCAAGCTCGCGACTTTGCAAGTCGACTCGCCGCTCCGCTCCGCGCACGTGTCGATTGACTTGTTCTTTTACAGGCCC
>CAXRHS010000902.1:0-4310 GCA_964230235.1 Myxococcota bacterium | reverse complement strand
GCTTCAGCCGCCGGCAGTAGTTGCGAGGTGTGTCTGAGCACCATCTCGCCGGTCGCCTTCGATTTGGGAGCCGCACCTGCCGCCGGCCTCCCCACCAATTTGACGCCCGCCAGCGCCCCGTGCCCCAATTGCCGCCATGAGCCACGCCGCCGCGCCAACGATGACCGAACGACTGGCCCGCCGCTACGCCCGCCTGGCAGCGCAGCGGCCCTTTGCTGTGCTCGCCGTCGCCCTCGCGGTGGCCGGTGCTTGCGGTTGGTACGGCAGTTCGATCCAGATTCGCTCCGATCTCTCCGATCTGTTTCCCGAAAGTACGCCAGCGGTCCAAGTCGCCAAACTGGCGCAGGAAACCCTGAAGTCAGCGGCACAGCTGACCTTGATGGTCGGCAGTCCCGACCGCGCCCAGAACCGGGCGCTGGCCACCCGCGTGTGTGACACGGTCCGCAACTGGCCCGACGTGGCGGCGCTCGACTGCCGGCGCGAAGTCGAGTTCTTTCGCAAGAACGGTGCGCTGTTCCTGACGGTAGACGAACTGGAGAAGGTGGATCGCGACGTCGCCGCCGCGGTCCGCGACGCCACCGAAAAGCAACTGGTCGACGACGCCCTGACCGAGGGCCTGGACGATCCCCCCACGCCGACCGCGGCCGCGGCCCCTGCCACGGCGAGCGACGCTGCCGCGGACATTTCGCCGGTCGCGGCCAACCGCGTCGCGCTGCCGACCGATGACGACCTCAAAAAGCGCTTTGCCGCCGACGACATTCGCGAGTGGGACGAGAGCGCGGACGGCACCGCCCTCGCGGTGCGCATTTTTCCGACCATCCCCCAGAGCGACGTGGACAAGTCGGCCGCGTTCGTAGTGCGCCTGCGCGAAACCGTTGACCGCCTCAAGGCCGAGGTCAACCCGACCGCGACGGTGGCGATGTCCGGCGACTATGCGGAAATGTCCGCCGAGATCAGCAGCATCAAAAGCGGGCTGGTGGTGACTTCGACCCTGGCGCTGGTCGTGATTGCGGCCATCCAAGTTCTGCATTTTCGCAGGTGGCGGGCACTGGTGTTGATGACGGTGCCGTTGCTGGCCAGCAGCGCGCTGACGCTGGCGTTTGCAAAGGGCACGCTCGGTTACCTCAACGTCATCACCGCGTTCATCTTTTCCATGCTTTTCGGCATGGGCAACGATTTCAACGTCTATACCCTCAGCCGCTACCACGAAGAGCGCGCGGCCGGCCGCTCGCCCGCTGAGGCTGTCGAAGAGACCGCAGCCGGCATGGTGCGCGCGCTGCACCAGGCGGCCCTGACCACCTCGGTGGCGTTCTTTGCGCTCACCATTTTGGAATTTCGCGGGTTTTCGCAGTTTGGCCTCATCGCCGGGGTGGGCGTCGAGCTGGCACTTTTGTGCACGCTCGGGCTTTTCCCGCCGATGATCATGGCCTTGGACCGCATTTTCCCCGACCGCGCGGTGACCGCGGCGCAGGCGGCCGGTTCCAGGTGGATGGGCGCTGTGGCCGAACCGCGGTTTGCGCGCCTGTTTCTGGTCGCAATGGGCGTGCTCACGGTTGGCTCTTGCCTCGTTGCCCGCAACTACGCGTTTGAGACCGACTTTCGCAAGCTGCGCACCGTGGCCTCCAAACGGGCACCGGACCCGGTCGAGGCCTCCAGTCCGCAAGCCGTTCGAAAGCGCCAGATTCAACTGCTGGAGGAAAAAGTGCGCGCGGAGAGCGCCGGCCGCACCGGTTCGCCGATCGTGGTGGTCGCCGACAGTGTCGAAGATGCCCGCCAGATCCACGACCAGTTGGAGGCGCACAAGGGCGCCTGGCACCGCGTGCGCTACTTCGTGTCGATTCACAGCTTTGTCGCGCGCGATCAGGACAAGAAGCTGCCGATTATCGAGCGCATCGCCAAGCGGCTGCGCGACAAGCGCGAGGCGCTGACCGGTCAAGACGGCGCCGACGCCGATCGCGCACTCGAGCTTTTGCAGGCCAAGGCCTACGGACCGGACGACCTGCCCGAATTCGTGCGCAAACGCTTCCTGGACAAACGCGACCGCGTCGGCCGCTTTGTGCTCATCTATGCCCGCGGCAACCTGGCGGAGGCCAACTCGATTCGCGAGGTCACCGACCAGGTCGGACAGTTTCGCGTCAAGGACAGCCACGGCGGCGAGCGGCTCTACCGCAGCACCGCGAGCTTCTTCATCCTCGCCGAGGCCGACGACATCGTGCGCAAAGAGGGGCCGATCGCGGTCCTGCTCGCGGCGCTGGCCGTGTTCGCGGTCATCTTGTGGCACTTTCGCAACCTGCGGCTGTGCCTGTACTCGTTCATGCCGCTGGCTGCCGCGTTTGTGGTCTTCCTGGCGCTGGCGCACAGCTTGGATCAGGCGATGACGCTGTTTGGCCGCGATCTCGGCCTCGCCGACTTGCCGGGTCTGTCGCTCAACTTGTTCTCGGTGACGACGCTACCCGGCATCCTGGGCATCGGCATCGACGGCACCACCCACATCCTGCACCGCTGGTACGAAGAGGGCGAGCAGGCCGATGTCCGCCAGATCGTGCAACAAGTCGGCGGCGCGGCCTGGATCGCACTGCTCACCACGTCGGTCGGATTCGCAACCCTGATGTTCCAGGACAACCGCGGCATGCAGACCATCGGGGCGATGGCGACGCTCGGCCTGTTTTCCGTCTGTCTTTTGGCGAACTTGATTGCCGGTGCGCTGCTTGCCGTGTGGCCGCCGAAACGCGCGCCGGCTACTGGCCGGTAAACGCCGCCGGTCGCTTGGCCAGGAAGGCCGCCATGCCCTCGCGCTGGTCTGCCGTCGCGAAGCACGCGGCAAAAGCCTGCGCTTCGGCTTCGATGGCGGCGTCCAGGGCGAGGTCCGCGCCGTGCGCGATCACCCGTTTGGCAGCTGCGACGGCCAAGGGGCCGCGGCTGGCGATGCGCTTGCCGAGTTCAATGGCCTTGGCGACCAACTCCTCGGGCGCGTGGACCTCTTGCACGACGCCATAGCGCAAGGCGTCTTCGGCGCCAAAGACATCGCCGGACAGCACCCAGCGCCGCGCGGCGTGGGTTCCGATGATGCGCAGCAGTCGCTGCGTGCCGCCAAAGCCCGGGATCACGCCCAGCGTGACTTCCGGCAGGCCGATCTTCGCCTTGGTGGATGCCAGCACAATGTCGCACGCGAGCGCCAATTCGCACCCGCCGCCGAGCGCAAAGCCGTTGACGGCTGCGATGACCGGCTGCGCCATGCCGGCGATCTGGCGGGCAACTGCTCCGCCCGAACGCGCAAAAGCCAGCGCCTCGTCGGGCGTCATGGCCTGCATCGAGGCGATGTCTGCGCCCGCGACGAACGCTTTTTCGCCGGCCCCGGTCACCACCACCGCGCGCACGTCGGCATCGCCCGCCACTTCGACGAGGCGATCGTGCAGCGCCGTCAGCAACGCCGCATTCAACGCGTTGAGCGCCGCCGGTCGAGTCAGGGTCAACACCGCGACCGATCCGTGGTCAGCGCGCAGCACCAACTGTGGTGCCGGCGCAGTGGTTTCAGTCGTCATGGGGTCACCGCACAGGTCATGGGGCCTCTGCGCAGGCCATGGCCGCACAGCGCAAGAAACACGAGCTGTGCGCCGCCAGCGCCCAAAGGCGGTCCGGGATTGCCGGCTACTTGCCGCCGCGCTTGCTGGCCTTCAAGGGGTTGAGCACCTTGGTCTCGACCTTCTTTTCAATCTTGGCGTGGGTGGCAAAGTTGCACATGCCGCCGGCCCATTTGGCGCCCGGGTTCGCGTAGCTGTTGCAGTGGCCCACGCCGTCCACGAGGCGGACGTGGTTGCAGCCCACGCACTGCGACACGATCGGCTGAAAACCGAACTTGGCGAAACGGCCCGCGGTGGCGGCGTCGGCGGCGGGGGCGTTGATGGCGTCGGACATCGGATCCTCTGGTTCGGGCGGCTTGTGCGGCCAAGTCTGCGAAAATACGAAGGAATGCCGTCCAGTGGCCGGCGGCGAGGGGCGACAGGATAAGGGCGGGGCTGGTTTTCGTCAACTGGTTGGGCGTGGGCGTGCATGGGCTGAACCTGACCCTGAACCTGACCCTGAACCTGACCCTGTTAGGGCCCGTAAGAAATCTACTCGATTTTCTACGTTGGCCCACTGCTTGCTTGGTGGGTCGCAAGCTCGCGACTTTGCAAGTCGACTCGCTGCTCCGCTCCGCGCACGTGTCGATTGACTTGATCTTTTACAGGCCCTTACTGCCCGGCGCAGCCGGCTGACCCTCCTAGCAAAGCCAGCCAAACAGGATCGCCTGGCCTTTCCGGTAGGGCTGG
>CAXRHS010000901.1:0-3525 GCA_964230235.1 Myxococcota bacterium | reverse complement strand
GTTTCGGCTGGACAAGGAACTGGCGGGGGCCCACCGCAAAGTGGCTGCGCAGGCTGAGGTCGCCTACGTGGCCCCGGTGGTGCCGATGCGGGTGGCCTCGCTTGGCAATCAGGGGTTTGTGGCCGACCTGCTATTCCTGCGCGCGGCCCACTATTTCGTCGACCACCTGATCACCGATAGCCGCTTGCCCTGGCTGGACTTGTACCTGGACGCGATCTGGGGCCTGGACGCGCAGATTCGCCAGACCTATCGGTGGGGTGCGCAGGTGGTCAAGTTCGGCCAGCGCATCGACCAGCCAGTGGCGGAGCGGGCCAACCGCTTTGCGCGCTTGGGCCTTGCGTATTTTCCCGATGACCCCTGGCTGTATCACGAAATTGCCTTCAACCTGCGGTATAGCTTTGTGCCGAAGGATGCGGACGACGACAAACGCATCCGGTCGCTGGCGCTGCAGTACCTGGAGGCTGCCTATTCGTTCCCGAGCTTTGCGCTCGACCCCAACTACCTGGTCGGCCAGTACTTGCGGGCGGGGCGCGGCGATGACAGCGTCCAAGCGGCCTTGGAGACCTACGCGCAAGCGACCGAGGAACAACGCCAAAGCCTGCGGGCGCTCCTGGATGAGCGCAACAAGTCGGCGCTGGCGGGCGAACTGGCGTGGATCGACCGCGCCCACAAGCGCGACCTGCCGTGGGCCGACCCGACGCTGGCGCTGCTATTGGGTCCACGCCGCGTGCTGGCGCCACCTGCCGATGCGGCCAGGCCAGAAAACTGGTACGCGGAGCCGGCAACGCCGCCTGAACTGACCAAGCGTCTGGGCGTGCGCCATGTGGTTCCGCTCGACGGCGGCGGCCTGCGCGCTGATGAACGCGCGGGCGCGGCATTGGCCACTGACCCCACCGCGGCGCACTGACCGACCCCCGCCGCAACACTGCGACCGCGCCGGATCGCATAGGACCGACCATGCACACGCTTCTGGCCCCTTTGCGCGGAACGACGGTCGCCATCACAGGCGGCGCCGGCTTCATTGGGTCGGCGCTGGCGCGGGCGCTGGTTCAAGCGCCAGATGTTCACATCGTGCTTTTCGACAATCTGCACCACGACGCCGTCAGTGGCACCGAACTGCTGCAGCATCCCAACGTGCGGTTCGTCCAAGGCGATGTGCGCGACCTTGCGGCAGTGCGCGCTGCGCTGGAGGGCGCCCACCATGTCATCCACATGGCCAGCATCGCCGGCGTGGACACGGTGATGAAGATGCCAGTGGTGACGATGCAGGTCAGCCTGCAGGGCACCATGAACGTGTTGGAGGTCTGCCAAAACGCCCACGCCGCCGGCGCGGACATGCGAAGAGTCATCGACTTCTCCACGTCGGAAGTGTTCGGCCGCTACGCCTTCAACGTCGCCGAGTCCGATGCCACGGCACTGGGCGCCGTCGGTGAGGCGCGCTGGACGTACGCCGTGGCAAAGCTGGCCACCGAGCACCTGGCGTCGAACTACCACAAGCAGTACGGACTGCCGACGGTGGCCATTCGGCCCTTCAACATCTACGGTCCGGGTCAGGTCGGCACGGGCGCCATCCACCATTTTGTCCGCAATGCGCTGGTCGGTGACCCGGTGGTCGTACACAACGACGGCTCGCAAATTCGGTCCTGGTGCTACATCGACGACATCGTGCGCGGAATCTTGCTGTGCATGGTGCGTCCCGAGGCAGTTGGCCAGAGCTTCAACCTCGGCAACCCGCGCTCGACCGTGACGATCTGGCAGTTGGCGCACGACATCGCGCGGTTGGCGCGCAGCGAAAGCGAAATCCGCACCATCAAGTGGGACTTCGTGGACGTCGAACTGCGCGTACCAGACATCGGCAAGGCCAGACGGCTGCTTGGCTTTGAGCCGGTTGTCGACCTCGAAGAAGGCCTCGCGCGCACGATTGCGTGGTATCGCGACAAGAAACTGGGCGGGGCGCGCAACGACACCCACGCCTGACTCCGCGCGCGGACTTGCGACACCGTCCGCCGGTTCACACCATTTCGCAGTCCCTGCCCCAATTCAGGGTCGTGCTGCCGGAGCGGCTGGCAGCGGGCCTGCCGGTTCAGCAATCGGTGGAACAGTTCCAGGCGCAGGCGGTGCAGCGGCAGTGCCTTTGCCGCGCAGCCATTCGGGCGCACCGGCTTCGGGCTCGGCGCGCGCAACCGAGCGGGCCCACTGCGAGTACCCGACGGTGAACCCGGCCACGCCAGCGCCGCCAGAGAGCAGCGCGCCGACCACCAAGATGACATCCAAAAGGCCACACACCTGGTCCCGGCAGTCCGCAGCCAGGGCAACGCCGACCAGAACGGCTGCCGACGCCAACAACGGCGCGGAACCCACCATCCACGCATTGCCAGGGTGGTCGATGTCGGCAATGGTGCGCCGCGGCACGGCGAACGTGCGCTCCTGGTCATCCACCACATAGACCGCTTGCGCATCAGCGCCCACAATCTGGGCCTCGATGTCCACCGCGTCCCGGCGCACGATCTTGGCGGTCGCACACGCCGCCTGTACGATCAACAGCACCACAAGTCCAAGGGCCAGTGCACGCCTCATCGGACCTCCGGCAGCGGGGCAAATGGAACGGTCGGCAGGGGTGGCGGCGGCTGATTCAGCGCGCCTTTGGCGAACCACCATTGCAGTAGACCCGCGGTCGCGAGGCCACCAAAGAGCAGGAGCGGTGTGACATTGGCGTCGAACTCCTGTGCGGGGTTGCCGCCCAAGGTCAGGCCAAGGCCAACCGCCCCCGTCACCGCCAACACGTTGCCGGGCAAGTCGATGTCGTCGACCTGGCGCCGCGGAACGGCGATCAGTTGACCGGCCTCGTTTTCGACGTAGTAGTGGTGGTCATCGGCGCCGGCGATGTGACCTTCGGCGGCTGGCTGGCCGGCGAGGTGCAACGTCGAGGTACAGGCCGCCAAAACGACAGCCACCACCGCCGCGATGGCAATGCGCACGCCTCGGTATGCCATTGGCAGGTCCCCAAAGGCCTGGATTCGACCCTCGTTGCAAGTTTGCCGGGGAGCACGGTTGCCGTCAACGCGAGGCATTGGCAACACCCAGAGGAGGCACCGAGCGCACATGGCGCGGATGGCCGGCCTTGGCCCGATTGCGGGCTCGATGGAACCGTGCGCTGCCCCTGCGCGTCGAACCCCCTGGGCTGGCCCCCCAACCACAAAACCGGCAAACTCCTCGCTCGCCCCCGGCCATGCGGCGGTCGCCCAAGCCCACTCCAGTGCCGCACGCCATCCCCAAAGTGCAAAGTTTCTGCGGTGGCCGGCCGAAAGCGTCGGGGCGCGTGGGCTTTGGGCCCACAAAAAACCCAAACGATATTCTAGGTGGGCCCATTGCTTGCTCAGTGGGTCGCAAGCTCGCGTCTTTGGCAGTCGACTCGCCGCTCGGCTGCGCGCTTGTGTCGATCGACTCGTTCCTGTTCAGGCCCTTGAGGCCGAGCCTGGTCCGCTGGCTGCCGTTGGCCGCCGTTGCTGCAGCGCTGCTGACGTC
>CAXRHS010000900.1:0-6405 GCA_964230235.1 Myxococcota bacterium | reverse complement strand
GCGCCTCTTCGGGCGTGCGCGATCCCTCGCGCTTTTGCTGCTGCAAGGGCTTGGACTCTTGCAGCTTGTTCTTGATGACGCCCGCGTCGGGCAGCAGTTTCTCCAGTGTCAACTCGCGGATGTTGATCACCCGCCGGTCGTTGCCGGCATAGACGCGCAAGAACTGCAACAGTTCCTTGCCCGTGCCCTCGACGGTGATCTTGATGGGGATCGCGTTGTAGAGGTCCTCGCTCTCTTCTTGCAGCCGGTCGAAGCGGCGAATGACCAGGTTGGCGGCGACGGCATCGCGCTGCAGTTTCTCGATGAAATCGGGAATCTGGTCGGCGTCGGTGGGCAGCATCTTGCGGTTTTCCTTGTCGAGCTCGACAAGTTCGTCCTTGAGCTTGCGGACTTTGGCCAGTTCTTCGGCCGACGCCGTGTCTTTGAGCGCCGCGATATCGGCATTGAGCTTCTTGAGCTTGACCTTGCTGGCTTCCGCTTTGCCAAGCTCTGGATCGACCAGCAGAAAATACATGCCGAGCGCCAGCACCACCAAGATACCCGCCAGCACCGCCGCCTTCTGCGCGGGTGGCAACTTCATGAATTGTTCCATGAAGAATCCTCCTTGGCGCTACGGCTCGTTGGCCGAGGGTGGGGCCGCGGACTCGGCGGCAGGTTGCGGTTTGTCGCCCTGACCTGCGGCGGGCAAGGCGGCCCTGGCGGGCTCCTCCTTGGCTGGCGCAGCCTTGGCGGGCTCGGGTTTGGGCTCGGGCGGCTTGGGCGGTGCTACCTCGACGGTGGGCACATCCGCTTCTTGCGCGTCGACCGCAGCCGTGCTTTCCGCGTCCGCTGCAATGTTGGCAGGGCCGGCGTCGACGGGGGTCGGCGGCAACGGCAGCACGATTGCGGGTGCTTTGGCACCGATGAGGCCGACATCCGGACCGGCCGTCGCGTCTGCGCCAGCCTCGCCATCACCGGAGGCGTCAGCGGCAGTCCCATCGCCGGCCGCGGCGTCGCCGCCTTCAGGTCCAGCGGTCGCGGCCGGGGCTTCGGGTTCGACGCCAGGCGGCAAAAGGCCCGGGATCGGCTCGACGAGGTAGACCAGCCACGCGCGAATCGAAAAATCCACGAAGGGCGCGCCCAACTTGTCGTCGCGCTTGACGTCTTGATAGACCAGCTTTGGATTGCGGAAATATGGGCTCGACTCCAGTCGGCGCTGCAGCTCGGCCACGTCTTCGTGCGCAAGCGCCTCGCCTTGGATGGTGACTTCGCCGCCCAATTCCCGGTAGCTGGTGATCCAAGCCCGCCGCGCGTCCCAATTGACCCGCCAGCCCGCGGCTTCCATCGCCTTGAGCTCGTCGCCGGCGGTAATCGACTCGTCGCGCGGGTGCAGGACAAAGCTCAGGTAGGTCAAGGCGTTGACCGGCCCGACCTTCTCCGCGAACATTTCGTCGAACAACACCTTGTTCTTCTTGAGCTTGGTCACCTGTTCTTGGGCCTCGCCGATGAGGCGCTTGTTTTCGGTCAGATCCTTGAATTCCTTCTCACGCAAGCGCACCTGGTTGTCCACCGCGCGCGCGCTGTCGGTCGCCGTCATTTGCCACAGGTAGAAAACCGCGCCTTCGATGACCAGCAGCAACACAAAGATGAGGATGCCCAGGTTGGGCACATCGGGCAGGGTCGGCCCAATCCGGCGCGCCTTGGAGCCCTTGGCTCGCCCCAGCAGGTTGATGCGAATGAGCAGCAGCATCTAGCGATCCCCCTGCTGCCGGCGGGCAAGCCCGATGGCGACGGCCGAGACCGGCGCCATGCGCTGCAAAAGCTGGGCGTCGAACTTCTTGGGGTCCACCACGATGCTGCCAAACGGGTTGAGCGCCCGCACGGTCACGCCCAGTCGACGCTCGATGCCCTCAATCAGCCCGGTCTGCAGCGCAGCCCCCCCGCACAGGTAGATCGCGCTGATGTCCGCGTTCATCGCCGTCGCCGCAAAGAAGTCCAGCGAGCGCTGGATCTCGTTGATGAGGTTCTCCGAGACGCGCTGACTGATGCGCTGCACTTCGCGCAACACGCCGGACATCGACAGCGTCGTCTCCGACGTCGTCTTCATGTGCTCGGCTTCTTCCCACGGCACCGCGAACTGCTTGGCGATCTCGTCGGTCAGCAGGTTGCCGCCAACGGTGATGTCGCGTGTGAACGAGGTCGCGCCGTCGGCGATGACGTTGATGTTGATGGTCGAAGCCCCGACGTTGATGAGCGCAACGGCCTCGCTTTGCGGCACGTCGAAGTTCAGCTCAAACGCGTTGAAGATCGCGAAGCTGTCGACGTCGACCACCACCGGTTCCAGCTTGGCCGCGCGCACCACGTCGGTCAGCTCGCTGATGACCGCCTTCTTGGCCGCGACCAGCAGCACGTCCATCTGCCCCTGGCCTGCGCGGGGGTTGATGATCTCGTAGTCGACGTTGACGTCTTTGATATCAAAGGGAATATACTGCTCGGCTTCCCACTGGATCTGCTCGTCCAACTCGGCCTGACTCATTTCAGGCAAGGCGATCTTCTTGATGATGACCGAGTGACCGGACAGCGACACGGCCACGCGCTTTTCGCGGACTTTGTTGCTCGCAAACAGGTCTTGCAAGCGCCGGACCAGTTCAGGGGCGTTCAAGATGACGCCGTCCTTGATGGTATCGGGCGGCAGCACCATGGTGTCGAAGGCCAGCCGCTGCATGCCCTTCGACGTTTCCTTGAGGTGCGCGAGCTTGATCGACGAGGTGCCGATGTCGAGCCCGACCGCGGGTTTGCCGGCCATGGTCGCCTTTGGCGAAAAGATTCGCCATTTCGAGACCCTGCGTGCCGGTACACCACCGGCCGCGGGGCCTTTGGCGGGCAAGGCTAGATGGGCACAGGCATGCCGTCAAGAAAACCCGCGCAAAAATAGCGAATGTCCAAGCGCGGGGCTATGCTTGCCGCCGCGCATTCCGCGCGCGCCTTCGTGCCCGATGCCAGCCGCCGACTCCGCCCGACCGACCTCTACCGTCGCTGTTTGCCCGTACACGCCCGCTGCATGGACCACCGACGCCATCGTCGCCGCGGCCGGACGCTACCTGATGCCGTCGTACAAGAATGCGCCGATCGTTTTTGCGCGCGGCGAAGGCGCCTGGAACATCGCCCAGGACGGCAAGCGCTACCTCGACTTCTCGGCCGGCGTCGCGGTCAACGGTCTGGGCCACAATCACCCGGATCTGGTCGCCGCCATCGCCAGCCAGGCCGCGCGCCTCATCCACCAGTCCAACTACTGGCACAACGAGCACGCGGTTCCGCTGGCCGCCGAGCTGTGCGATCGCTTTGAGCGGGCGGCGCAGGCTTGCGCCGGGGTGACGCTGCAGGCGCGCGCTTTCTTTTGCAACTCGGGCGGTGAAGGCACCGAAGCCGCGGTCAAGCTGGCGCGGCGTTACCACAGCCGGGTGCGCAACCAACCGCGACCGGGCATCGTTACCGTCAAGGGCTCCTTTCACGGGCGCACCTATGCCGCGATGTCGGCCACGGCGCAGCCCAAGTACCAAGACGGCTTCGATCCGCTGGTGCCGGGCTTTCGCTACGCGCAATTCGGCGACCTGGACAGCATCGCCGCGCAAATCGACGACACCGTGGGCGCCGTTTTCATCGAGGTCGTGCAGGGCGAAGGCGGTGTGTGCGTGCCGCCGCCCGGTTTCTTTAGCGCGCTTCGCCAGTTGTGCGACGACCGCGGCATCCTGTTGGGTCTGGACGAGGTGCAGACCGGCTTTGGCCGCACCGGCACGCTGTTTGCGTTTGAGCAGGAAGGCATCGCGCCCGACTTTGTGTGGCTGGCCAAGGCGCTGGGCGGCGGCATCCCGATTGGCGCCGTGCTGGCGCGCGAACAGGTCGCCCAGGCGCTGCAGCCCGGCACCCACGCCACCACGTTTGGCGCCAATGCGCTGGTGACCTACGTCGGTCGGGTGGTGTTGGGGGTGTTGGATCGCGACGACCTGGTCGGCAACGCCGCGCGGATGGGCGAGTACCTGCTGGCCCAACTGCGCGACCGCATCGGCCAGCACGCGCGCGTGGTCGACATTCGCGGCCGCGGACTGATGTGCGGCGTGCAGATCCAAGGCGACGTGCAGGCGGTCATCGCCGCTTGCCGTTCGCGCGGCTTGTTGGTCTCGCTGGCCGGTGCCGACGTCGTGCGGATGACGCCGCCGCTCGTCATCGACCGCGGCCACGTCGATTTCGCGGTCGAGCAGTTGGCAGCGGCACTGACGTAGCGGCACTGACGTAGCGGCACTGGCGCAGCGGAAATCTGGCGCGGACACGCCAGGGGCCAAAACGGCCGCGGCCGCCGTCAACTCGCGATGGGGCTGACGGCGGCCGCTGCGCTTGTCGGCGCGTGATCGACTACTTCTTGAGCAGTGCGAACGCCTTGGCGAACACGTCCGGGCTCAGGCCAGCCTGCGGCTCGAACTTGCGACCGTTGATGTAGATCGACGGCGTGCCCTCGACGCCAGCCTTTTCGCCCATCGCCATGGTCTTCTTGAAGAAGTCCTCGTACTTGTTGGTCTTGAGCGCGTCTTCGAGCTTGGCCTTGTCCACGCCGTTGGCCGTGGCGATCTCCTTGATCTTGTCCTCGCTCAACTCGCGCTGCGCCGCGAAAAGAGCGTCGTGGACCTTCTCAAACATCTCGCTGCCGCCCTGCTCGAACGCCAACTGCGCCGCAGCCGAGGCCGGCTTGGCCTTGTCGTGGAACGACAGGGGGAAGTGCGCGAACACGATCCGCACCTTGTCCTTGTTGGCCTCCATCACATCGTGCAAGGGCTTGGCCACCCGCGAGCAGTACGGGCACTGGAAGTCGCTGAACACGGTGATGGAGATCGGGGCATCTTTCTTGCCGATGAAAGGCAGGTTGGTGTAGTCGAAATCATTCTGCTTGTCGCCCAACTCGCTGAAGGTCTTGCCCTGGGCGATGATGCTGTCGTAGTAGGCTTGACCCTTCTTGCCAGCGGCTTCAGCCTTCTTGATTTCTTCGTCGATGACGGCCTTGAACACGCCAAGCGGCTGGGCGCCGACGACCTTGCGGCCGTTGATGAAGAAGCCGGGCGTGCCGCGAATGCCGACCGTGCCCGCCATCTCCATGTCTTCGGTGATAATCTTGTCGGCGGCTGCGTCTTTGCGGTCGGCGTCGAACTTGGCGACGTCCAGGCCCAGTTCCTTGGCCCACGCGGTGAAATTCTCGTCGGTCAGCGCCTGCTGGTTGGCGAACGCCTTGTCAGCAAACTCCCAGAACTTCTTTTGCTTGTTGGCGGCGATCGAGGCCTGGTGGGCCGGCCGCGCCTTGTCGTGGAACGGCAGCGGGTGGTGCTTGAACACCAACCGCACCTTATCGCCGTAGGCCTTTTCGACTTCGGTGACGGTCGCCGCAGCGCGGGTGCAGAACGGACACTGAAAGTCCGAGATCTCGACGATGGTGACCAGGGCGTTGTCGCTGCCCTTGATGGCGTCGCGCTTGACGTCGACCGGCACCTTCCAAATGTCAAAGCTGTCCGGCGGGGCGGTGGCAGGGCCTTCTTCTGCTTTCGGAGCGTCGCCACCGCGCGCCTGCTCGGCCGGCGCAGCCGCCGGGGTCTTGCCTTCCAGGAAGTACTCCGCGACCTTGGTGCCGGCCTCGCCGCCGTGCTTGCCGAACGCGGCCTTGATCTGCTCGATGCCGGTCTTGCCCGCGCCGGCAGCCTTGGCATCGGCCAGCGCCGCGTCGACCGCCTTCTTGAACTCGTCGAGCGGCAGCGCGCCTTGCAGCAGCTTGCCACCGATAAAGAACGACGGCGTGCCGCCCGCGCCGGTGGCGTTGGCCGCCGCCTGCTCGCGGTCCACCTGGGTGGCGAGCGTCGGGTCCTTCTGGTCGGTCTTGAACTTCTCGACGTCCAGGCCAAGCTCCTTGGCCCACTTCTCAAAGTTGTCCTGGGTCAGGCCCTGCTGGTTGGCGAACATCTTGTCGTGCATCTCCCAGAACTTGCCCTGGCGATGCGCAGCCAGCGAGGCGATCGCCGCCGGCTTGGCGTTGTCGTGGAACGGCAGCGGCTGGTTGGCCCACACGATGCGGACATCGTTGGGGTAGGCCGCCAGCAGGTCCTTGAGCGCCGGACCGACACGGCTGCAGAACGGGCACTGGAAGTCCGACACTTCCAAGATCGTGACCGCGGCGTTGGCTGCGCCCTTCCACGGCATGGTGGCGGGAATGCCGTTGGCGGCGTCGGCGGGGGCCGCAGCCTGGCCTTCGGCGGCCGGGGCGACTTGGGCAGGCTGGGCGCTGCCGGCGGCAGGCACCTTGCTGTTGCTGGACAGGCGGCCGCCCGCGAACGCCAGGACGGCGGCCGCGATGACAACCAACAACACAGTTTCCTTTTTCATGTCGGGTGG
>CAXRHS010000899.1:0-6856 GCA_964230235.1 Myxococcota bacterium | reverse complement strand
TTCTACGTCATCCACCCGGACGGCAAGTCCGTGATTGCGCTGGTCATCGGCAGCCGATCGCCCTGCGACACCGGCTATGCGCTGGTCGGCGCCCACACCGACAGCCCGGACCTGCGGCTGCGCTTGAATCCGCTGGGCGAGGCCGCGGGCACGGTACAGCTGCACACGCAGTTCCACGGCGGGCTGATTCGCCGCAGCTGGCTGGACCGACCGCTGGCGCTGGCCGGCGCGGCCTACCACGTGGTGCGCGGCAAAGAGGGCCGGCCGCGTTTTAGCGAACTGACCGGGCTGCCGCTGGTCACGCGCACGCTGGTCCACGTCGACGCGCCGATCGCGGTCATCCCAGACGTGGCGATCCACCTGGACCGCGACAAGAACGACAAGGGCGCCGTCAACCCGCAGACCATGCTCAATGCGGTGCTGGCCTCGGGCGACGGCAACAGCGAAGAAGTGATGGCGCTGCTGGCGGCGCAGGCGGGCGTCGATTTCGCCGACCTCGACGGCGTTGACCTGCACCTGGTGCCGGCGCTGGCGCCGCAGCGCGTCGGCCTGGACCGATCGCTGGTCACTGGCGCCCGCCACGATGACCTCGCCATGGTGTGGTGCGGCCTGCAAGCGCTGTGCGAGTCGGTCGACCGCGACCCCAACCCGGTCCGCACCCGCGTCGCCGCCTTCTTTGACGCCGAAGAGACCGGTTCGCTGACGTCGTCGGGCGCCGCGTCGTCGTTTCTGCGCGATGTGCTGGTGCGGGTGGCGCGCCGCCATCCGGGCACGCTGCCAAGCGCCGACCCCGAGCAGGCCTTTGCGCACACGTTTTGCATCAGCGCCGACATGGCGCACGCATGGCACCCCAACTACCAGGATCTGCACGACAAAAAGCACGCGCCGCGCATCAACCAGGGCCCGGTCATCAAGGCCAACGCCAGCGACCGCTACGCGACGACCGGCGAGACGGGTGCCGCTTTCGTGGGCATGTGCGAGGCCGCAGGGGTCAACGTCCAGGACTTCGTCATCAAGCAGGACTTGACCTGTGGCACCACCATCGGGCCGATCACGGCCGCGCACCTGGCCGCGCGGGTGGTCGACGTCGGCTGCCCGATGTGGGCAATGCACTCGGCGGCCGAGACCTGTGGCGCCAAGGACCTGGAGGCGATGGTGCAGGTGATGCGGGTGTTTTTTGTCGGGGGGTGAGGCTAGGCGTAAGGATTGACCACCCGCACGCCGTCGATGACACGGTTGGCCTGCAAGTCCTCGGAATAGAGCACAGAACAACCAGCGCTCGCAGCTGCGCGCACAATCAGCGCATCCCAGTGCGACACGGACCCCAGTTGGCTCAGTTCCAGCGCGGCAAGCACCAATGCCGCGTCCGTCACCACCACATGAAACGCCGAGAAGTCCCGTACGCGCTGCAGCGCCACTGCCGGCGAGAGGCGCAACCGGCGCACCGCGACGTTGTAGTATTCCAGCAGGACCTGGGTCGAGAGCACGCCGTTGCCGGCCCGCGCGGCGGCGATCAAGAGCTCCTGACTCTTGCGCTGCTTTTCCGGCGCAGCCGCAACGTCGGCGTAGACCAGGACGTTGGTATCGAAGAATACGCGGCTCATGGCGCGGCGAGGTCGTGGCTGGCGACTGTGCGGCCCTCGTATCCGTCTTCGCGGCGCCAATTGTAGCCGACTTCGCTGTCGGCCGGGTTGGCGGCCCAGCCCGCTTGCAAGCGTTCCGCCAGCGCTTCGCCGGGGTCCTGACCGGCCACCGTGCGCAGGAATTCCCGCACCAGCGATTGGATGCTGGTGCCCTGCGCCTGGGCCACGCGCCGGGCACGGGCGATGGTGGATTCGTCGACGCTAAGGGTCAGGTTGGTCACGGCACACCTCTGTCACACAGGTTATGTGTGCCGCTGGGGCCGCGTCAAGGACGCCAGGGAAGCCGCAAGGGGCCGGTCAACTGCCCTCGCGCTGCGCTACGCCCTTGGATGAAACCGGTCATACACCTCGCGCAAGCGGTCGCGCTGCACGTGGGTGTAGATCTGGGTGGTGCCGATGTCGGCGTGGCCAAGCAGCGCCTGGACCGCGCGCAAGTCGGCGCCGCCTGCCAGCAGATGGGTGGCAAAGCTGTGGCGGAGCTTGTGCGGCGAAATCGGCTTGTCGATGCCGGCCTCGCCCGCGTAGCGCTTGACCAGCTTCCAGAACCCCTGTCGCGTCATGGCTTTGCACTGGCTGGTGATGAAAAGCGCCTGCGGCTGCGGCCCGCGTTTTCCGCGCTGACCGATGCGAACCAGCGTGGGTCGCGCAAACTCCAGGTACGCGAGCAACCCCGCGCGCGCGACCTCGCCGATCGGCACCAGGCGTTCTTTGCGGCCCTTGCCGACGCAGCGCAACAGGCCGCGCTCGAGATCCAGGTCGTGTAGCGTCAGGTGCACCAGCTCGCTGACCCGCAGCCCGGTGGCATACAACGTCTGCAGCATTGCGGTGTCGCGCACGGCGCGTTCCGTGCCGGCACCCGGCACCGCCAGCAGGCGCTCGATTTCGTCGCGGCTCAACACCTCGGGCAGGCCGGGGTTCCACTTGGGCGTATCGAGCAACGCCGCCGGGTTGTCGCCCACCAGCCCGCGGTCGAGCAGCCACGCACAGAAGTTGCGCAGCGTGGAGAGGTGGCGAACGATGCTGCGGGGTTGCAGGCCATCTGCGTGCAAATCGGCCAGGTATTCGTGCAACAGGTCGCGATCGAGGTCCGCCACGTCTTCGACACCGTGCTGGTCGTCGAGGTAGACCACGAACCGCTTGAGATCCCGGCCATAGGCGGTCAAGGTGTTGCCCGCCATGTTGCGTTCGAGCTTGAGGTGGCGCAGGTAGCGGTCGACCGCGGACTGCAGCGCCCCGGGGCCGGGTGCAGGCGCAGCCGGCGCGGGCACGAGTTGCAGCGGCGGACGCCCCTTGGCGGTTTGTCCTTTCGCTGTCTGTGGTTGGCGATCGAGGTCAGTGGTGCGGTGCATCATGCGGCGATCGTGCCGCAGTTGCGAGGACCGTCAAATTCTTACAATCCCCTGCGGCGATCGCGGGTTGCGATCTCGTATCCACAGGCCCGGCAGGCCTATCGATTCCGCAGGTTGCGGGCACGCTGCGTCAGCGACTCGACCAGGGTCAGTGCCGCGCGCGGACTCAGCGCATCCAAGTCCAGACCCGCCAATTGGTCCGCAATCGCAATGAACTCTGGATCGACTTGAGCCGCCTCGGTCACCGGCGCGGGCGGTGCGTCGTCAAAAAGGTCCAGTTGCCGCGTCGCCAGGGCCTGCAACACTTCATTGGGGGTCCGGCGACCTGCGCGCTCGAACTGCTCCAGCAGCTTGCGGGCGCGATCCACCACGGCCTGCGGCAGCCCAGCCAGGCGCGCCACGCTCACGCCATGCGATCGCGAGGTCGGCCCTGGACGCAAGCGGTGCAAGAACACCACGTCGTGACCAACCTCGCGCACAGCCACATGGACATTGCGCAAACCGGCCAGTCGGTGCGCCAGATGCGTGAGCTCGTGGTAGTGCGTGGCACACAGGCACAGCGGCCGCGCCCTGTCGTGCAGGTGCTCGACCACGCCCCAAGCGATCGCCAACCCATCCCAGGTCGAGGTGCCGCGGCCGATCTCGTCCAGGACCACCAGCGTTTTGGCGGTCGCCCGGCGCAAGATCTCGGCGGTCTCGCGCATTTCGACCATGAAGGTCGAGGCCCCCGCGGCACTGTCGTCGCCGGCACCAATGCGGGTCAGAACCGCGTCGCACACCCCCAGGTGCGCGACTTCCGCGGGCACGAAGCTGCCGATCTGGGCCAGCAACGTGCACAGCGCGACCTGGCGCATCAAGGTGGACTTGCCGGCCATGTTGGGGCCGGTCACCAGCAGCAACTGCGCCGGTTCGACTTCGAGTTGCGGCAAGCCGGTCAGCTGGGTGCCCGCATGGACCAGCGCCACGTCGTTGGCGACAAACTGGCCCTGCGGCAGCAGGATCTCCAGGACCGGGTGACGGCAGCCGCGCAACCACACCAGCGGTTGATCGTGTAGCGTCGGTCGCGTCCACGCGTGACTGGCGGCCACGGTCGCAAGCCCCGCAAAAACATCGAGATCGTCCAGCGCTCGGGCGATCCGGCGCAACAGCGCTGCGGTGTCAGCGACGTTCGCCAGCAACTGCCGAAACAGGGTCGATTCGCGCGCCTGCCGCTCGGCCTCCGCCGAGATCATCTTGCGCTCGAACTCCAGCAACTCTGGCGTCGTATACCGCTCGACATTCTTGAGCGTCTGTTTGCGCCGCCAGTGCGCGGGCACTGCGTCGGCCTTGGACCGGCTGACTTCAATGCCATAGCCGCTGACGCTGTTGTAGGCCACCCGCGCACTGGCCATCCCCGCGGCCTGCCGCTCTTGCGCCTCAAAGCGCGCCATCCACGCCTGGCTGTTGTCACACAACTCCGCCAATTCATCGAGTTGGGCGTCAAATCCCGGCCGAATGACCCCGCCATCCGCAACCTGCGCCCGCGGGTTGTCGCACAAAGCTGCGCGCAAAAGACCCGCCAGATCGTCGCTGCCGCCCAGGTCGGCGGCGGCGCCCGCCAGCGCCAGCGATGCATCCGCCAACCCATTGACTGCGCGGCGCAATTGCGGAATTACCGCCAGCGTTTCGCGCAGCGCCGCGAGTTCGCGCGGTTGCGCCATGCCGGCGGCGCAGCGTGCAGTAACCCGCGCAACATCGCACAACTGCTTAAGGTAAATCCGAATCTCGTCGCGGGCCGGCCGATCGGCGTGGAGCGCGCCGACGGCTCCCAGGCGAATCTCGATGGCCCTGCGGTCCGCCAACGGCGCCAGCACCAGGTTGCGCAGCAAGCGCGCGCCACCCGCGGTGAGCGTGTGGTCGATCGCGTGTAACAGCGATCCTTCGCGCTTGCCATGGCGGCTGGTAGTCAACAATTCCAGGTGTTGCACCGTCTGCAGCGGCAACTGCAGGTGCGCGATGGCGTCGAGGCGCACCGGCGCCTCCAACCACGACGGGCTGTTGGGGCGCACTTCGCCGAGGTACGCCCGCAAAAGATCAAGAGCGGCTTCGACTTCAGCCCCAGCGCGCACCGGCGGACCGGCGCGCTCGGTGTGGGCGACGTCGCGCACCGCCACCAAGCCCTCGATCCAGGCGCGCGCGGCAGGCGTCACCACCAATTCGCGCGGATCCAGCCGCACCAGCAGCACGGAAAGCGCCGCGGGCACCAGGACTTGCGCCACGCCACACCAACCCGTCGAGGCGTCGGCGGCCGCAAGTCCGAGCGCCCCTTTGGGCGCCGCGACCAACGCAACCAGGTGGTGCGCGCGCCGCAGGTCGAGCGCTTCGCTCTCCAGCACCACGCCGGGCGTGATGACATGGGTGACCGCGCGCTGGATCATGCCTTTGGCCTGCGACGCATCCTGCAACTGCTCAACCACAGCGCAGCGGCGGCCGGCTTCGATCGCCCGCTGCACGTGGCCCGCCGCCGCGTGCCACGGAAAGCCGCACATCGGGATTGGCCGGGGATCGTTCTTGTTGCGCGAGGTCAGGGTCAGGTCGAGCAGCCTGCTGGCGTCGAGCGCATCTTCGAAAAAGAGTTCATAGAAATCGCCGAGCCGAAACAACACCAGCGCGTCGGGATGTGCGCGCTTGGCGTCCAGGACCTGCCGCATGACCGGCGACAGCGCGTCCGGCTCCAGGCCGTGGGTGGTCAGCCAGTTCGGCCCGCTGGCAGCGGTCATCATCGCGGCGCTGGCCGACAAAGGTGATCGGGTTCGAGACCGCAGCGCGCGCCGTCGAGGGCCGGTTGCGCAACCGTGCGCTCATGCAAGGCCCGAGGCGCGCGGGCAGCGCTGCGCGCCGAACAACAACACCGACAACAAAGCATGGCGGGGTGCATGGTTGCGTGCAGCAGATTGGGCCGTACCCGCCCAACTAGGGAGTCGCGGTCGTCTGGCAGTTGAGCACGCGCACCACCGTCACGCCTTGGGTGTCGCCGGGACCGGCCGGCGGGCACGCCAGATCCTCAATCCACTGCCAGGTCGTATCGCTGCGGACATGCAACTTTTGGACCTGGCCGCGGCCGATGGTCGCGCAGGTGCGCCGCGGCGAGCCAAAGGTCACGGGCTCCGGGTCCAATTGATCGCCGATGAGCACCTCGACCTTGCCCACCTTGCCTTGGCAGGTCTTGGTCGAGATCTCGATCTGGACGTCGCACACCTCGGGCGGGCATGGCTTGTCGGCCGGGCACTTGCAGGCAAACGCCGCGGGCTGGTCGGGTGCCACGCCGTCCGCGCAACTGGCCGACCCCAAGCTCAGCAGCCCAGCCAGCGCAAACAAGGTCAGACGGTCGATCATCGCCACCGCGAACACCACAGGCAGGCCCTCGCCCGCACGGCCGTCAAGGATGCGCCCGAGCCGCCGCCGACGTCAATTGATCCCCGGGGGCAGGTGGGGTACAACGCGCGCCGTTTTCGCCGTCGCAGTCAAGCGTTCGGCGCGGAGTACAAGATGGATCGCGTAAAGGTGCGTGGCAGGGTGCCCACCAGTTTTGGCCTGGGCCGGGGACTCGCCCGCCTGGCCTTGGCGGCGTTGACGGTTGGCGCAACCGGCGCTTGCGGTGGCCCTTCGGCGTTGACCAAGTCCAGAAAACGTTCAAGTTCCTGCGACAGGCGTTGGGCCGGTGGCGCCTCAAAGTGGACCTTTTGCCGGTGCAAGGGGCCGGAGACCACCTGCATCGGTCCGCTGGCATCGTCACGCAGGGCGCCGACCCGGATTCTGCTCAGCCCCGAATACCCGGTGGGAAACAGCGCCGCATGCCAGCCCAGCAGGCGCTGCAGGGTCAGC
>CAXRHS010000898.1:0-5191 GCA_964230235.1 Myxococcota bacterium | reverse complement strand
GTCGGCGACACGCCCAAGTACTACGGCTCGGGCTGGGTCGAGTTCCAGCCGCACGAGCGCATCAAGGGCAAGCTGACCGTCAACCTGAGCCGCGACCAGAAGTTCACGGGTTCCGGCGAAGTCAACGTCAAGATCAGCGACAAGATCAATGGCATGGTCGGCGTGGCGCTCGACGAAGAAGGCCACGTCAAGCTCAAGGGCGCGGTCACCATCCCCGGGCCGTTCGAGCTGTTCAAGCCGGCGCCGTACAAGAAGGACATCTCGCTGCTCGACCTGAGTTTTGTGGTCTACACGCCGCCCACGGTCAAGGTCAAAGTCGGCGCGGGTCTCGGCATCGAGTGCGGCATCAAGCCGCTGACGATCAGCAACATCGTGCTTGGCGGCGAGTGCGACCTGATGGAGCCGTCGTTTGCGTCGATGTCGGTGTCGGCACACCTGGCCTCGTCGGCGTATGCGGACCTCAATGCTTACATCGAGGGCTCGGTCGCGGTGTCGGCGGCGGTCGTCGCGGTCGAAGCCGGTCTGCGCGCGGCGCTCAACCTGCACCTGGAAGCGGCGGTGTCGGCGGATCCGACGATTACGGTCAGCCGCAATGGTCTGGCGTTCGACATGCCGGTCGACGCGCGGCTGTCGGCGTCGCTCAACTTGATTCTGACCTTCTTTGCCAAGGTGCGGGTCGGCTTGGACCTGGGCCTGTTCAGCATCATGAAGACGGTGTGGCGCTACGACAAGTCGCCGGACCCGATTCGGCTGGCCGAAATGGGCATCGGCGCCAAGGGCCGGGTCAAGGCCGATGGCAGCGGTTTCTCGGCGAGCATGAATCCCGAGTACCAGCCGCCGGATTTGAGCCTGGATACCCTCAAGCGGGCGCTGGGGTTGTAGGCGATGGTCCGAGCCGCGCGTGTCGCTGTTCTGCCAAAGGTTGCCGAGCGTTGTTGCCACAAACTTGAGCCCCGCTCCGTGATACGCTAGCCTCGTCACATGGGGCGACGGTTCCCGGTGATGGGGCGCGATGCGCTTGGGCTGTCGGTATTTCAGCACGTTGCTTGCCAAGATTGCGGTGGCCGCTGTTGCATGTGCGATGTTGGCTTGTTCGAATGCGCATGCAATTGATGCCGCTGAGTCGGCGTATCAGACCGGCATGGACCTGGCCGGCAAGCGCGATGTGCGCGGCGCCCGAGCGCTTTTTGAGCGGGCCTGGGCGCTGTCGCCGCAGTGGCGGTTTGCGTTCAACGTCGCGCGCACGGCGGCCCTCGATGCCGATCTCGTCGGAGCCGAGCGCTGGATCTGGCGTGCCGCAACGGTCGCGACTAGCGATGTGGAGCGCGCCAAGACGGCAGCCGAGCGCAGCATCATCGAAAAGCAGTTGCTGGCTGAAGGGTTTGGTCGCCTGACTGTGCGGGTCGTTGCGGCGACTGGCACCCCGGTCGTGACCGTGGACAAGGGGCCGGCCGACCACCGCCTGAACGTGTGGGTGGTCTGGACCCAGGCGGGGCGGCGCCAGGTGCGCGTCGACGTAGCAGGCTGCCCGGGCGTCGGCCGCGACGTGCTGATGGGCGAGCGCCAGAGGCTCGAACTGGACTGCGAACCGTGCGCGGCGGTCGTCCCGCCAGCGGAAGACCCGGTTCGCCCCGAGGTCGAGGTGGTGACGCGGCCCGGGCCGGAGACCCGTCCCGAGGTGGAGTTGATGGTGCGCAAGCCACAGGCTGTGCCGCAGCCCACTGCTCGGATACCGTCGCGAGCGCCGTTGTGGGTGGGCGTAGCTGGCGGCGTCGTCACCCTGGCAGGTGCGGTCTTGATGGGCGGCGCAGCCATGGGATCCGATGCCGACAATGACAGCTACCGCGCTGGCAAAATCGACCGGACCACCTACAGCGAACGGCGGGCGAGCACGGAAGGCCTGTATGCGGTTGGCGCCGGTACTGGTGCAGTGGGCGTTGTCGCCGCCGCAATCGGCCTGTGGCTGCACTTGAGCGCGGCACCCGCACCTGTAGCGACTGCGCCCGCGCTGCTGGACTTTGCGACCCTGCAGCGACTTGCCCCAACCGCGCAAGTTGGACCGAACTGAAATGCAGCTGTACGCAGCGCATCGGGGGCGGGCGCCACGCCACGCGACAGCCGTCGTCGCGGCCTGCCTGGTGGTGGCTGCGGCACTAGCGGGTTGCCTTGCCGAGGACCTGCGCGACGATCCGACCCTGGGCGTGCCCGCCGACGCAAAGGGCGACGGTGTCGTTGGGGAGGTCGCCGAAGAAATCGCCGCCGAGGTCGCGGGCGAAGTCGCTGGCGAAGTCGCTGGCGAAGTTGCGGCCGACGCGGATGCAGCCGCCGAGGTCGCCGACCCTTGCAACGGCCCCTGCGACGACGACAACCCTTGCACGGTCGACGACTGCCACCCCAAGCTCGGTTGCATCCACGCCAAGCTCGGCGACGGCGCGACTTGCGGCGCGGCGACCTGCGACGCCAAGGGCTGGTCCGCGCCCAAGACCTGCCTGGTCGGCTTCTGCCAGCCCGCCGCCAAGACCGTGTGCGACGACGGCAATCCCTGCACCGCCAACGGCTGCGACCTCGCAAAGGGTTGCACCACCACGTTTTCGACCGGACCATGCGACGACGGCGACACCTGCACGGCGGGCGACAGTTGCAGCGGCGGCGCTTGCGTCAAAGGCGCAGCCAAAGCGTGTGACGACGGCAACGCCTGCACGGTCGATGTGTGCGACCCTGGCAAGGGCTGCGCCGCCACACCGGCGACCGACGGCGCGGCCTGCGCGCCGGCTGGCTGCCAAGGGGCAGTGTGGAGCGCAGCCATGGTGTGCCAGACCGGGGCCTGCGCGGCTGCCACGCCCAGCAAGAACTGCGACGACGGCAATCCTTGCACGACGGATAGTTGCGGTGTGGCGATCGGCTGCGCCAGCGCGGCGACCGCCAGCGCCTGCGAAGATGGAAACCCGTGCACCGCGGCGGACAGCTGCGCCAACGGTCAGTGCGCGCCGGGTGTCGCCAACAAGTGTGACGACGGCAATCCGTGCACCGCGGACAATTGCGTGGCTGGGCTGGGCTGCAGCCACACGCCAACCGCCGGCGCGTGCGCCGACAACTCGCTGTGTACCGTGCAAGAGGCTTGCGTTGCCGGTTCGTGCACCGGCAAGCCCCTTGGCTGCGACGACAGCAATCCGTGCACCCAGGATAGCTGCTCTGCGCAATCTGGCTGTACGTACGCGCCGGCGACAGGCTCGTGCGACGACGGCAATCCGTGCACCAAGGGCGACGGCTGCGTCGCAGGCGCGTGCAAGGGCATTGGCGGCCCGAACTGCGACGACGGCCAGCCGTGTACCAAGGACAGCTGCAGCATTGCCAATGGCTGTTCCCACGCCGCGTTGCCCGACGGCAGCACCTGCAGCGACGCGGCGTGCACAAGCGGCAATTGGCAAGGTCCGGCCGTGTGCAAGGCCGGAACTTGTGGCGCCAAGCCGACCATTGTGCCTTGCAACGACGGCAATGCTTGCACGCTTGACGCGTGTGCGGTCGCGACCGGTTGCCTGCACGCCAACCAGGCCGGCAGTTGCAGCGACGGTGCCGCATGCATCACTGCGGGCCAGTGCGCCGCTGGCCTGTGCGCAGCGACCGCGCCCGTCTGTGCAGATGGCAACGTCTGCACCAAAGATGCCTGTACCGCCGGCAAGTGCAGCAACGCCGCCGTGGCTGGTGGCTGCGACGACGGAAACTCATGTACCACCAACGACTTATGCTCCAGTGGACAGTGCAAGGGCAGCGCGCCAGCCGCGGGCGGCTGCGGTGACGGCAACCCGTGCACGACCGACGGCTGTGATCCGGCCAAGGGTTGCCAGTACACCCAGCAAACCGGCGCCTGCGAAGATGGCAACGCTTGCACCAAGGGCGACACCTGCGTCGGCGGTTCGTGCGCGGCCGGGGCCAAGGCCATCTGCACCGACGGCAACACCTGCACCAACGACGGCTGTGACCCCGCCAAGGGCTGCCTCTACTCGCCCGCTTCTGGCGCCTGCGACGACGGTAGCGCCTGCACAACTGGCGACGTCTGCGCGGCCGGCACTTGCAAGCCTGGCGCGACCGCGACCTGCGACGACGCCAATCCGTGCACCACCGATGTCTGCGATACCGCCAAGGGCTGCGCCTATGCGCCCAATGCGCTGCCGTGCACCGACAACAACCTATGCACTGACGGCGACGCCTGCGCGGCCGGTATCTGCAAGCCGGGCGCGGCGGTCAACTGCGAAGACGGCAACGTGTGCACGACCGACAACTGCGCGCCCAAATCCGGCTGTGCCAATACCCCCAACTCCGCCAACTGCAGCGACGGCAACCCCTGCACCACCACCGACAATTGCATCGGTGGCGTCTGCAAGGGCAGCGGCGGTCCCAGTTGCGACGACGGCAAGCCGTGTACGCTTGACACCTGCGACGCCAAGACTGGGGCGTGCGCCAACCCGACCAGCCCCGACGGCACGGTCTGTGCGCAGGGCCTCTGCACCGGGTTGACCTTGCAGGCCGAGTCCAAGTGCCAAGCTGGCAGTTGTGTGGCACCAGCAGCCAAGGCTTGCGGCGACGGCAATGCGTGCACCGAAGACGCCTGCCACAACCAGCAGGGGTGCCTGAACCCGCCCAACTCTGCGGCTTGCAACGACGCCAACCCTTGCACAATCAAAGACAAGTGCGCCGGCGGCAGCTGCGCCGGCACCACGCAGGGCGCATGCGACGACGGCAACGCGTGCACCGCCGACAATTGTACCCCGGCGGCCGGATGCGCGCACGCGCCGCTCGACAAGGGCCCTTGCGAGGACGGCAATGCGTGCACCGCCCCGGACTTGTGCAACAAGGACTCCTGCAAGCCCGGCCTTGTCGTGGTATGCAACGACAGCAATGCTTGCACCGACGACAGTTGCGCACCGGCGATCGGGTGCGTGCATGCGCCCAACGCGGCGCCGTGCAACGACGGCAACCAGTGCACAGGCGGCGAGAGCTGCGCGCAGGGCAAGTGTGCAGCGGGTAAGCCATTGCTTTTCAAGAAGGCCTATGGCGGCACCGGGCCCGACGTTGCCTTTGCGATTGCTCCGATTGCGTCAGGCGCACTGGCTTGGTTCGGGCGGACTGCCGCCGCCCCGACCAGCGCCACCGACGGCTGGATGGCCTGGACCGCGGCGACGGCGCCCCACCA
>CAXRHS010000897.1:0-2172 GCA_964230235.1 Myxococcota bacterium | reverse complement strand
CTCGCCGCTCCGCTCCGCGCACGTGTCGATTGACTTGTTCTTTTACAGGCCCTAGGGCCAGTGAAAAGCTGCCGTTGGCGCCGTTGTCGAGCGTTGCAGCGCCGCTTTCAGCGGATTGCGTGACAGACTGGTGACTCAAGTTGGTTGAGCACGAGGACGCCGTCAATGCGCGACGAACTCACCGCGACCGGCTCATAGGACTGTGGCACTCCGCCGCCGCGGCAGGCGAGGCCGACCAGCAGCAGCACCGCAAAAAGGGCTTCGAGCGCGGCTCGGCTATTCGATGCCTCCGCTTGGACGTCAAAAATCAGGCGCTTGCCCGACGCCAGCTGCACCTTCAAGTAGGGGGCATCGACGTCGACCCCGCGCCGGCTGCGAAAACGGCCGTCCTCGTAGCGGCTTTGCGCGCCCGTCAGGGCGTCCGTCGGCACCTCGCGCACCCGCCGCCCCCACAACAGCCAGGTCGTCAGCCGCCAGGAAGCAGCTTCGGTGCGCTCCAAGCGCAGCACGTAGCGGTCGTGCAGCAGTACCATCGCGCCCGGCAATGCCAACGCCAATCCGCACAGCAGGGTGGGGATGACCCACCACAGCGCCGGGCCCAGCGGCGATGCCTCCCAACCTTGGCCTGGTGGCATCGGTCGGGCGAGCAGCACGACCGTAAGCGCAGTCGGCAGCGCGGCTACCAGTGTGACCCAGTGCAGCGTCGCCGCGCGGCCGGAGCGGAAAACGACCGGGTCTCGCGCTTCGACGACGGGCGCAGGCGGCGGACGTCGCTGCGGTCGGCGGGTGCTCATCGGGACCGGCCGAAGGAAGGTGCGGTGGCCGGCATGGCCGCACCGGCTGCCCGATGGTGCGTCGGCGCGTCCGAGGTGGCGATGGGCGTTGGGGCCATAGTGAGCTCTTGGTTGCGCCATTGGAAGCGGCGCAGTGCGGCGTGCAAGCCTGACGGGTTGCGGGCGCGTTGTCGAATGCTCGGATACGGCCGGCTTGCGTTGGGCTGGGTTTGGGGCAATGCCCGCGCCGGCGCTGGGCTGGGGTTCTCCCGGCCTTCACATGGGTATGGAACGATTCGGCACTTCGCAGCAATATTTCGTTATTGCGCGGGTTTGGCACAGCGGACGCCAAAGGTATTGTACGCAGTGGTCGGGTCGACGGCGTTGCGGCTGCCCGCGCGTTGGTAGATCTCGCCATTGTCGAATCCACCGCCCCGGAACACCCTGCTCGTCGAAGCACTGCTGTTCCACGGATCCTTGACCGCGCTGTTGGCCATGCCGTAGAACTTTTCGTCGTACCAGTCCATTGTCCATTCCCAAACGTTGCCAGCCATGTCGTAGCTGCCGTACGGACTTGCACCTTTGGAACTGCCGGCGCCGATGGCATAGGTTGCATTCAGCCCGCAAGCGTTGCCGCCCTTCGCAAATACCGCCTGAACGCCACAACCCGGTACAGCGTTGCCCCACGGGTATTTTGCCGTCGCCGCCTTACAGTCCTTTCCGAGGTAGACCTCGCAGCCGCCGCGGGCGGCCTTTTCCCATTGCGCCTCCGTGGGCAAGTCTCCACCAAGCCATTTGCACATCGCTTGAGCCTGAGCCCAGTTGAGGTGATTGACCGGGTGGTCCTCCTCGCCCACTGTGCCATAGGTCGACTGCGTGGTGCCGCCGGTCACCGCCGGCAAGGTGCATCCGTTGCCCCCAGCCGTGAGGCACGCTTTGTAGATTGCCGCCGTCACTTCGTATACGCCAATCCAATAGCCGGACAGGTCGACCTGGTGCTGGGGGTTCTCCTGGGGTTTGGCACTGCACTCGCTATCCGTCACCGCATTGCAGCCCATCCAGAACTTGCCCGCCGGCACCAACGTCCACTTGTAGCCCTTGCCATCCGTGTGCTGGCACCAGCCGCTCGTGCACGTCCCGAGCCCGCCACCGCACACGGCGCCGCTGCCGGTCGGCGGGCAACCGTTGGCATTGAGCACCACCCCAGCCTTGCATACGCCGGCGCTGCACACGTCGCCGATCGACGCCGGATTGCCATCGGTACACGTCGCGCCATCCGCCACCGCCACTGCGCCACAGCCCTTGCCGCCGTCACACGCATCGAGCGTGCAACTGTTGCCGTCGTCGCAGTTGGTCAACGCGCCTGGCAAGCAGACCGCCCCGCTGCACGTATCGCCAA
>CAXRHS010000896.1:0-2463 GCA_964230235.1 Myxococcota bacterium | reverse complement strand
GGGCAGCGGTCGCCACCGGCTGGGCCACTGGCACCACGGCGCGCAACGCCTGCGAAGGGGCGCGCGCGGCAACCGGTTGTGCCGGCCGTGGTGGAACCGGCAAGGCAGCCTGCGGTTGCGAAGGGGCGCGCGCAGCAACCGGCACGGGCGCTATCGGCCGCAAGACGGGCTGCGCCTGGCTTGGCGCGCGCGCTGCGGAGACGGGCACTGGCGGGACAATCGCGCGCTGCAGCGGCGCAGGTTGCGGCAGCGCTACCGTCGCACCGTCAAACTCGTCGTCGTCGCTGCCGCTTGGGTCCGGCGGAGGCGAGGGTTGGGTCGGCCGCGGAGCGGTGAACGGCGCAGTCGCGACCGGCGCGGCAACCGGGGCCGCCGAATCAATGCCGCGCAGCGTGCGCCGAAAGCCGACTGGCTGGCCGTCGGGCATCTCGAATCCGCCGCTCTCTTGCTGCCGACCGGTCGTGGCGAAGCCGCCGCTGTTCGCGCGGCGCGCCGGCAACTGGCCGACCTCGAAGTCGATGACGGTGCCACCTTGGACGGCCGGCTGCAGGACGCCCAAATAGGTACGCGCTTCGGCATCGTCGGGGTCGAGGCCATACAGGCGCTCCAGGGTCCGCTCGGCCTCGGCGCGCAGCCCGGTGCTGCGATAGGTCTTGAGCAATTGTCGACAGATGGCAGCCGCTTTCTCGGACTGGCCCAGGGCCTCCAAGGTGTCGACGACCAGTTCCAACAGCTCGGCGTCGCGCTGTTCCGCCTCGTAGCACGCCACCAGCTTGGGCAACGCCAGCGCGTGGCGTTCGGTGCGAACGTAGTGCAGGGCCAGATCGTGCGCCGTGGTGGTGTCTTGGGGCGCGTGGTGCGCGAGACGCTCCGCGACCTTCTCCCAGTCGTCGATTTCGCCCCGCGACAACAAATCGCTGGCCAGCGACCGCAACATCTCGGCCGCTTCGCTGCGCCGCCCTGCCCGGCTCAGCGCCTCAGCAACTCGCACCCGTGCGTGCAGGTCGTCCGGGTCCAGACCGACCATCTTGCGCAGCACGTCCAGCCACTGCGACGACTGCCCGCCGCGTTGCAGCAAGGTGGCGGCCTTGCCGTAGGCCGACGCCGCATCTTCGGGCAGCTTCATCTGCGCGAGCGTTTCGGCCAGCAAAATGTGGACTTCGACGGCGTCGGGTTGCAACCGTACGGCCTGCCGCAGCACCTGCGACGCTTTGGCTGGCTGGCTGCGCGACAAGTAGTTGCGCGCAGCGCCTACGAATTTGTCGACCGCCTCGGCGGTGCGCCCCTGCGCGGCTGCGGCCTCGGCCTGCGACAAAAGCTCGCGGTCCATCGCCGAAATGTCGGCGCGGGTGACCGCCGCGTCGGGCAGGCGCTTGGGCTTGGCGGGCTCGGTCGACGGTGTGGCCACGTGACTCCAGGGCGGCGAGGGGGTCGCTACTTGCCGGCGCGCTCGATGAACCGACCCCCGTCGCGGGTGTCGATTTTGAGTTTGTCATCGATGGTGATGAAAAGCGGTACTGCCACTTTGAAGCCGGTCTCGGTGGTCACGATCTTGGTGGCGCCGGTTGCGGTGTTGCCTTGCACGGCCGGGTCGCAGTCGACCAGCTTCATCACCACAAAATTGGGCGGGTAGATCTGGATGGGCCGGTTGTTGTACAGCAGCACGCTGCAGGCCGAGTTGTCGATGAGGAAGTAGCGCGCGTCGCCAATGGCCTCTTCGGCGACTTCAAACTGCTCGTAGCTCTCTTTGTTCATGAAATGCCACGCGCTACCATCGCTGTACAGATAGTCGCACTGCACTTCTTCGCAGTCCGCTTCACCGACCACGTCGCCCGACCGAAAAGTCTTGTCGATGGTGTTGCCGCGAATCAGGTTCTTGATGCGGGTGGTGACGAACGCGGCGCCCTTGCCGGGTTTGACATGCTGGAAATCCACGATTTCCCACGGTACGGCGTCGATTTCGATCTTGAGGCCTTTGCGGAATTCACTGGTGTCGATGGTGCCCATGGGTTCCAGGTCGCGGCCACGCGAAGCGGTGGCAAAACGAAAAGGGGGCGCGAGCGCCCGTTGTGGCCGCCTTGTGAGCGGCACTTCCGATGCTGCGGCGCGCCAGCGACGTGCTAGCGGCCGGCGACGTGCCCGCGCAAGTGATGCACGAGACCGCGCAGTGCGAGCCCGTATCCCACTGCACCGAATCCGACGACGCGGCCTACCACCACATCGGCGAGGTACGACTGGTGGCGAAACGGTTCGCGGGCGTCGGGGTTGCTCAAGTGCACCTCGACGACGGGTTTGGCGACGGCGAGCACCGCATCGCGCAGCGCCACGCTGGTGTGAGTATAGCCCGCCGGATTGAAAATGTAACCGTCGGCGGTCAGGCGCGTCTGATGCAAGCGGTCGATGAGCGCGCCTTCGTGGTTGCTTTGGAAGCAGTCCACGGTCGCGCCGAGTTCGCTGCCCAGC
>CAXRHS010000895.1:0-3211 GCA_964230235.1 Myxococcota bacterium | reverse complement strand
GCCGTTGCCGCAGTAGGGCATGTCCATCGGGCAGTCCTTGATGCAGTTCATCGGACTCTCGCCCTTGTCGACCTCGCACTTGCCGTCGCCGCAGGTCGGGGTGCCCGCCGTGCAGTCCTTGGCGCAGTTGCCCGGCGTCTCGCCCATCTGGACGTCGCACTTGCCGTCGCCACAGACCGCAGTGCCGCCGCCGGTCTTGCAGTCGTCTGGACAGTTCACCGTCGTCTCTTGCTTGTCCGAGTCGCAGGTTCCGTTTCCGCACAAGCACTTGCCCGGACCTGTGCAGTCCTTGGGGCAAGTGTCGCAGTCTTCCTTGGTTGCCGGGTCGCACTTGCCATCGCCGCAAGACGGCGGCAGGTTGCAAGAACTGACGCAGTCGAGCGGGCAACTGGTGCAGGTCTCGCCACCAGCGGCGTCGCACTTGCCGTCGCCACATTGCGCGACTGGGCAGTTGCCGCAGTCGGCCTGGCACTGCTTGCAGGTCTCGCCCAGGGTGGCCTCGCACTTGCCGTCGC
Source organism: Myxococcota bacterium (assembly GCA_964230235.1). Classification (GTDB taxonomy): domain Bacteria; phylum Myxococcota_A; class UBA9042; order UBA9042; family UBA9042; genus SXRM01. Next base: position 2,696 of record CAXRHS010000895.1, on the reverse strand, counting down.
CACACGGAGGACCGCAGTCCTTGTAGCAGCTGGTTGCGTTTTCGCCGGTTTCGCACTTGAAGTTGCCGCACTGTGCAGCGCAGTCCTTGAGGCAGTTGGTCGCGTTCTCGCCCGGATCGCACTTGCCGTTGCCGCACATGACGCCGCCGCCCGCACAGTCACCCGGGCAGTTGGTTGCGGTCTCGGTCTGCGGGTCACAGAAGCCGTCGCCGCACTTGCTGGTGCAGTCCTTGAGGCAGGTGGTCGGGTTCTCGCCCTTGTCGAATTCACATTTGGCGTCGCCGCACACCGGCGGGTTGGTCATGGCACAGTCTTTGGCACAGGTAATCGAGGTCTCGCCGCCCGCAACATCGCACTTGCCGTCGCCACAAACGGGCTTGCAGTCTTGCGGACACTTGAAGGTGTCCTCGCCGTTTTCGCACTTGCCGTCGCCGCAGCCGCCGCCCGTCGAGGTGCACGCACACTCAAGGGCGTTGGCCTCGACGATGCTGATCGCACTGTTGGCGAGGGTATCGACCAGGATGCGGCGGGGCTGGTCCTTGACGCCGTCGAAGGTGATGAGCCACTCGGCAGCACACAGCGCCGGGGCCGGACCGCCAGAGGTGCCGCATTTCTGCTGCTTGAGGGTCAAGTCTGTGCACGCCAGCGGCGCTGTGCACGCTTGCGCTGAACCGGCGGCGGAAACCAGGTAGACGTGGGCGGTTTGCTTGTCCAAAGTTGCCGTGCCGAACGTGCCGGTGCCGCTGACACGCAGCAGGACCTTGACCGTGCCGCTGCAGCTTGGCGTAACCGTGAACGACCACTCCTTGCCGCCGGTGGCGACGCCTCCAGCGCAGCCGCTGGTCGTCAGGGCGCTGGTCACGTTGGGGTCGTCGGCAAGGAGGAACTTGCTGCCCTGACCGCACTGGACCGCGTTGTCTTTGCAGGATCCCGAGCAGGTGTTGGTGCCGGCTTTGCAGGCCCCAGCCGCGCACATGTCGTTCTGCGTACAGGTCGAGCCGTCGTCGCAAGTAACACCGTCGGCGGCGGCGATGTTCTTGCAGCCGGCCTTCGGGTCGCAGCTGTCCGTGGTGCAACTGTTGGCGTCGTCGCAGTTCTTCTTGGCGCCCGGAACACACTGGCCGGCCTTGCAGGCATCGGTGGGGGTGCACAGGTCGCCGTCGTCGCACGTAGCGCCGTCGGGCTTGCCCTGGCAGTTCGCAGCGGGCGCGCAGTCGATGGCGCATGTGGTGGCGGACTCACCCATGATCGGGTCGCACTTGCCGTCGCCGCACTTGGGATCCAGGCCCTTGCAGTCCTGCAAACAGGTCGCCTCGGACTCTCCCTTGAAGTGCTCGCACTTTCCGTCGCCACACACGGGCTTGGCGCAGTCCGCGGCGCAGCTGCTGGCCGTCTCACCGGTGTCGCACTTGTTGTCGCCACACGTCGGCACCGCGGGCTTGCAGTCGACGTTGCAGTTCTTCTCGGTCTCGCCCTTGGGCACCTCGCATTGGCCGTTGCCGCAGGTGCACTTGCCAGGGGCGATGCAGTCCGACGGGCACGATGTGCAGTCTTCTTGCTTGGCCGGGTCGCAGGTGCCGTCGCCGCAGGTCTGGCCGCAAGTCGACAGGCAGTCCTGCTGGCAGCTGCTGCAAGTCTCGCCAAGGTCTTTCTCGCACACGTTGTTGCCGCAGACCGCCTTGCATACGCCGCAATCGGCCTGGCAGTTCTTGCAGGTCTCGCCGCTGGTGCCCTCGCACTTGTTGTCGCCGCACGGCGGGCCGCAGTCGTCGTAGCAACTGGTCGCCGTCTCGGGCAGCTGGCATTTGTCATCGCCGCAGACCGGCGGGGGCGGAGTGTTGCTGCAGTCCTGCGGGCAGTTGGTCGGGTTCTCCTTGTTGGGGTCGCAGGTGCCGTCGCCGCAGACGCTGACGCATTCCTTGGGGCAGGTCTGGTCGTTCTCGCCGTTGGCCCAGTCGCACTTGCCGTCGCCACAGACGGGCGGCGGACAGTCTTTGGCACAGCTCTTGGTGGTTTCACCGGGTTCGCACTTGCTGTCGCCGCACACCGCGCAGGTGTTGGTGATCGCCATGCAACTGCCGGCAAAGCACTTCTCACCCGTCGTGCACACTTGACCGTCGTCGCACGGGCTGCCGTCGGCGGCCTTGGCATTCTTGCAGCCCGCGGCCGGGTCGCAGGTGTCGGTGGTGCAGGCGTTGCCGTCGTTGCAGTTCTTGGCGGCGCCTGGCGCACACTTGCCGGCTTTGCAGCTGTCTTTGTCGGTACAGGCGTTGCCGTCCTGGCACGGACCGCCGTCGGGCACCGGCGATGCCATGCAGCCCACCGCCGGGTCGCACTTGTCGGCGGTACACGGGTTGCCATCGTCGCAGACCTTGGCGGGGCCAGGCGCGCACTTGCCTGCGCTACAGGTCTCTGTCGAGCAGGCGTTTTTGTCGTCGCAGTCCGCGGCAACCTTGCAGGGCGGCGGAGCGGGCAACTCAGCAGTCGTGCCGTCTGGGGGCGGCAGGGTCGTGTCAGGCGGCGGCAGCACCACGTCCGGTGGCGGCAAGACGACATCAGGGGGCGGCAGCACCACATCCGGCGGCGGCAGCGTTGTATCCGGCGGCGGAACGGCCACGTCCGGCGGCGGCAGCGTTGTATCCGGCGGCGGAACGGCCACGTCCGGCGGCGGCAGCGTTGTATCCGGCGGTGGCAGC
>CAXRHS010000894.1:0-9330 GCA_964230235.1 Myxococcota bacterium | reverse complement strand
ACCAGCGTGCCCAACTTCATGATCCGCAAAGCCCAAGAAGGCGCGCTGCCCGACGTGATGAAGCGGGTGCGCCAGGCGGTTGCAGGTCAATAGGGCGGCGCGCACAAGCAAATCGACCAGCGCCGTACCCAAGGAGCGGCGAATCAGACCGCAAGATCGCGCGCTTGCGGCCCACGCAGCGACCAACCGGGCGATCGACGGAATCGACTGGATTCTGTGGTGGCCGCAGTCGCAAACCAGGAGCCTTCGCATGGACCTCGAATCGCCGCGGCGCCCCGACCTGTGGCTGCACACCCCAGGCATTGACTACTTGAACCACGGCAGCTTTGGCGGGTGCCCGCGGCCCGTGATTGAAGCGCAGCAACAGTGGCAGTGGCGGCTGGAGCGGCAGGCGTGCGCCTTCATGGTTGGCGAACTCGAGCCTGCGCTCGACGCCGTCCGCGAGCGCCTGGGGTCGTTTCTCGGCTGCGACCCGCAGGATCTGGCGCTGGTGAGCAACGCCACCGAGGGTGTCGGCACGGTGGTGCGGTCGCTCGATTTCGGCCCGGACGACGAAGTGCTGATCCTGGACCACACCTACAATGCCTGCAAAAACGCGGTCGAGGTCGAGTTGCAGCGCCGCGGTGGCCGGGCCGTGGTGGCAGAGCTGCCGTTTCCGCTGACCGACGCCGCGCAGGCGACCGCCGCGATCCTGGCAGCCGTGACGCCGCGCACGCGTCTGGCGCTCATCGACCACGTGACCAGCCCGACCGGTATCGTGCTGCCGATTGCAGACATTGTCGCAGCCCTGCAAGCCAGGGGCGTGGATGTCCTGGTCGACGCGGCGCACTCGCCGGGCATGCTTGCCGTGCACTTGGACCAGTTGGGCGCCGCCTACTGGACCGGCAACTGCCACAAGTGGGTGTGCTCGCCCAAGGGATCGGCGGTCCTGCACGTGCGACGCGACCGCCAGCAGCACATTCGCCCCCTGGTGATTTCGCATGGGGCCAATTCGGTGCGCTGCGACCGCTCGCGTTTTCGGGTCGAGTTCGACTGGACCGGCACCCGCGACCCGTCGCCGTGGCTGGCCATCCCGGACGCACTGGACGCCGTGGCGCAGCTGTGGCCGGGCGGCTGGGACGAGCACCGCTCGCGCAATCGGGCGCTGGCGTTGGCCGGCCGACAACTGCTGTGCGACGCGGTGGGCACGGCGCCGCCCGCACCCGAGGACATGATCTCGCACCTGGCCGCCGTGGTACTGCCCGACGATGTCGCAGTGCCAGGAGCGAGCGGCAGCTGGGGCGATCCGTTGCACGATTGGCTGTGGCAGAAGCACCAGATCGAGGTGCCGGTGTTCACGTGGCGAGGACTGCGGATTTTGCGAATTGCGGCGCAGGCCTACAACCACCTGGGCCAGTACAGGCGTCTGGCAAAGGTCCTGGGCGAGTTGCGGGCGCAAAATTAGCCGAGCGCGAGGGGTCTGCAACGCCGCTTGCAGTTCGCGCGATCGCATTGCTACATTGCAGCCCCTTCGCTGCGGCCTGTGCGGCCGCGGCGTCGCCACAACCTTGACATTTCAGCACATTTTGGAGTCACCCCATGGCCAAGCCCGCGTCCGGCATGCAACTTAGCAGGGAAGAGGTCACCTACCTTGAGCGCAGCCTGTCTGGCCTGCCGACCACCAAACAAGACGGAGCCGGCACCGGCGAAGCCGACGGGCTGCTCAAGTTCAAGTACCACCAGAACCCCTACTTGCGGGTGTACGCCAACGTGCTGTGGAGCGGCTACGCGGTGTCGCGCGGCCAGATTGCCGAAGGCCATCAGCGCTTTTCGGCTGCGCGCCGCGACGGCCAGGTCAGCGCGGTCGACGCCGTGACCGCCAAGGCCATGCAAGACGCGCAGACCGCGCTCGAGAACGCGATGGCGCCCGATGGCACGATTGCCGGGTTCCTGCAGGTGCTGCGCGAAGGTACGGTTCAACGTTTGTGGTCGCGCGTTTGCGAGACATCGGGGCTGCCACCGCCGCGGTTCGGCGTGTTGCTCGGCCGCGGCCAGCAGCCGTCGCGCGAAGAACTCGACGCGGCGGAGGAGCAGGAACTTGCCGCGCTGCGCAGGACCGCAGCGCCGAGCGTGCTGCCAGAACCGGACGACGACGAAGCAAGCGCAGAGACGGACAGCGACGACGACGGCGACGAAGACGATGGTTCCGAAGGCGACGGCGTTGGCGCGGCGCCGGTCGAGCTGCGCATCTCGGTCAATCAGCGCGGCGGCGTCGAAACGGCCGCCGAACTGGTGCTGGCGGCGGCGACCGACGCACTGCGCCAGCTGCGCACCAAGGGCGCCGTGGGCACGCTGACGGTCACGTTGACGGTCGAAGGTCAGTCGGCCGGCGCGCGCGGCGACGCTACCGGCGGCAATCGCAAACGGCGGCGCCGCCGCCGCTGAGGCCTGAACCTCAACCGCCCGCTCCCCGCGAGCATCGGCAAGTCAGCCTCCATCGTTGCCGTGTCGCGCGACTCGGTGCGCGCGAAATCTGGCGACCGGCGCGGCATTTGGCGACCGGGCCAAGCCTGGGTGGCAGTCGCCCCCTTGACGGCACAGCGAGCGGGCCTATACTGACCTGCGAGTCAGTGACTCGCCAGTCAGCGCCCAGCACCGCATTTGCCCCCACCCGCACCGTCGTGCGCTTGAGCATCCATGGCCCGCGCCGCAAATCCCGAGTTGCCCGGTCTCATCAAGGCCGCTGCGCTGGTCGAATTCGGCGAGCACGGGCTCGCGCAGGCCCGGGTCAGTGCCATCGCTGAACGCGCCGGCATCTCCAAGGGCGCGTTCTACTTGTACTACGAGTCAAAGGAGGCGCTGTACGTCGCGCTCGCGCGGGAGTTCCTCGACGAGGTGGTCGGGCACCTGTCCCAGCACGTGTGCGGCGTCGATCCCCATTGCAGTGACGCCATGGCGGTGATTCAGCAATTCGCGCGCCACGACTCGGCGCTGCTGGCGTTCTTCTGGTCGCGCCGCCCTCAGCTGGCGATGGTGTTCCGAGGCGCGATGGGCACGAGCTTCGCGTTTCTTTTTGACGAGTTCATCGACGCCATCCAACAGACGATGCGCGCGACCATCGCCGCACAGCCGGTGCCGACCGCCCATGAACCGATATTGCCCCCCGAGTTCTTGGCGGCCATGGCGACGGGTCTGTTGTTCATGCACATCCGCCGCATCTTGGGCGAGGCGGAGCCACCCGATGTCGCCAATCACATCCACAACTTCCGAAAAATCCTGGTGCTGGGCATGTTGCTGCCGCCGCAGGTGCTCGACGCCGTGCTCGCCGATCCGCTGACCGTGCTGGCGCGGTTGGCGGGCGAGCAAACACCGTGGCGGCCAGGCGCGCTGGTTTCACTGGAAGACGCCGCTTGACGCGCCGATGGCGCCCAAACGCGACCCCGAGGTCCGACGATGAAGACCAAGATCCTGACCACGCTGGCGCTGCTGGGGCTTGCCGCGTTTGGCTGGGTGTTGCGCGGCAAAGTGCTGGACCGATTGGCCAAGCTGGAACTGGTCAGCCAGGAAGCCCAAGCCAAGGCGGTCGCGGCCCAGGTGCGCGAACCACCGACGCTGGTCATGCCCGAAGCGGGGCCAAAGACCGAAAGCCTGCGCCTGACCGGCACGCTGCGCCCAGAAGCGGAAGTGCAACTGGGCTTCAAGGTGCCGGGACGCGTCACCGACGTGTTGGTTCAGCGCGGCCAGACCGTGCAAGCAGGCGACACGGTGGCGCGGCTGGATGCGCGCGATCTGGAAGCCCAGGCCATGCAAGCCCAGGCGGGCAAGAAGGCTGCGGAAGCGCAACGTTCCATTGCAGCGGATGCGCTCAAGCGCGCGAGGCAGTTGCAGGAGGCCGGCGCGGCGACCGAGCAACAGGTGGTGGCCGCCGCCGGGCAGACCAGCGCCATCTCAGCGACCATCGAACAGGCCCAAGCAGCACAGCGCTATGTCGAGGTCATCAAGGGCGAGACCCGCTTGATCACGCCCATCGACGGCGTGGTGGTGCAGGCGCCCACTGCACCCGGCTTCGTGGTGCAGATGATGTCGCCGCCGGTCGTGGTGGTGCAGAAATTGACCAACGTCAAGTTCGCGGCGCACCTGACCGATCGCGATGCCGCGCGCATCCAGGCTGGCATGGCGGTGGCGGTCGAGACTGCCGCTGGTCACAAGGCGGTCGGCAAGCTCGACGCGGTGATTCCCAGCGTCGACCCCCTGACGCGGCGGGTGCCGATTGAAGGAACCATCGCCAATCCGCAAGGCAAGCTGTTTGCCGGCGCCATGGTCGAAGCCACCATTGAGGTGCCGTCGCCGCCAACCCTGTCGATTCCGCAGACTGCGCTGCTGACCGGCAACGAAGCGGCTGTGCTTGTCGCCGGCCCGGATCGCAAGCTGATTCGCCGGCCTGTCGTCGTGCTGCGCAGTGTCGCCGACAAGCTGCTGGTCAGCCAGGGGCTGGCGTCGGGCGATCGCGTGGTGGCCAACCCCGGCGTGAATTGGCGCGAGGGCGACACCCTGCCTGGCGTCGAAGCCCCTAAAAAGCCGTAGTTCCCGCCCAGCCCAACTGCCTGACGCGCACCGCCCTGGCGGTGTCCGAGGGGTCGCCATGACATTGTCCGATGTCGCCATTGCCCGGCCAGTCTTTACCCTGGTCATCCAGCTCGGGATCCTGGTCTTGGGCTTGATGTCGTGGCGCTCGCTCGGCACCGACTTGTTTCCCGATGTGACTTTTCCGGTGGTGACCGTGACCACCATCTACCCGGGAGCAGCGCCCGCCGAAGTCGAGAGCCAGATCACCCGACCCATCGAAGACGCGGTCGCCGGCATCAATGACCTCGACACAGTGCGCTCGTTTTCGCGCGAGTCGGTGTCGGTGGTGGTGGTCCTTTTCAAGCTGCGCGCCAACATCGACCGCGCCGCGCAGGATGTGCGCGAGCGGGTGGGCGCAGTGCGACCCAACCTGCCCGGCGACGCCCGCGAGCCCTCGATCCGCCGCATCGACGTCGGCGCAGCGCCAATTTTGACCTATGTCACTTCCGGCGCCGGACTGACCAATGACGAACTGCGCAAGATCACAGAAGACACTGTGCGGCCGCAGCTCGAACGCGTGGGCGGCGTCGCGTCGGTCGAGGTCATCGGCGGCCGCGACCGCCAGATTCAGGTGGCGATCGACCGCAGCAAGCTCGATGCGCTGAACCTGCCGCTGACGGCGGTCATCGACAAACTGCGCTATGAGAACCTGTCGATTCCCGCCGGCCACTTCGACCAGGGCGCGCGCGAAGTGTCGGTCCGGCTTGCCGGCGACTTGCGAACCGCGCAAGAGGTCGCCGACGTCGTCATCACCACCACGCCCCAGGGCAGCCAGGTGCGACTGGGCGATTTCGCAGAGGTCACGGACGGCCGCCAAGAAGTGCGAACCACCATTCGCGCCAATGGCCGCGATGCGGTCGCCTTTGAAGTCATCAAGCAGTCTGGCACCAACACCGTCCAGGTCAACGACGCGGTCAAGAAGAAACTGGAAGAAATCCAGCCGCTACTGCCAAAGGCCTACAAGGCCGCGCCGGTCATCGAACAGGCGATGTTCATCAAGGAAAATGCGCACGAAGTCGAGATCGCCATTGTGTACGGCGGGGCGATGGCGATCCTGGTGATCCTGCTTTTCATGCTCGACTTGCGGTCGACGTTCATTTCTGCGCTGGCGTTGCCAACCTCGGTCATCGGCACCTTCTTTGTCATGGACATGCTCGGGTTTACCCTGAACATGATGACGCTACTGGCGATGTCGCTGGCGATCGGCCTGCTCATCGACGACGCGGTGGTGGTGCGCGAGAGCATATTCAGACACTTGGAGGCAGGCGAAGACCCCAAAGTCGCTGCCAGCAAAGGAACCAGCGAGATTGCGTTGGCCGTGTTGGCGACGACGCTGACCATTGTCGCCGTGTTCTTGCCGGTGGCGTTCATGTCGGGCGTGGTCGGCCAGTTCTTCAAACAGTTCGGCCTGACCATCTCGGCTGCGGTGCTGCTGTCGCTGTTTGTCGCGTTCACGCTCGATCCGATGCTGAGTTCGCGACTGGCGACCACCATCGTGCACGGCCACAAGCGCAACATCCTGGTGCGGTTCCTGGAAGGGGTTCACGAGGCCACCGAAGAGGCGTATGCCGCTGTGCTCCGGCGCTCGGTTCGGCATCCGGTCATCACGGTTGGCCTGGCAGTCGCGGCGCTGGTCGGCGCGAGCCAGTTGGCGGGCCTGATGGGCACCGACTTTGTGGCGCAAGAAGACCGCGCGCAGTTTGTCGTCGATGTGGAACTCGACCCCGGCACTTCACTGCAGGAGTCCGCGCGACAGACGCTGGCGGCCGAGCTCGACATCCTCAAAAACAAGAACGTGCTTACGACTTACAGCAAGATTGGCGTCAACAGCGAAATCAACAAGGTCCAGCTGCGGGTGGTGTGCAATCAAAAGACCGAACGCGCCCAGACCCTGTGGGCGATCCAGGATGAGGTGCGCGCCATCTACGCCCGTCACCTGCCCAAAGCACGGTTCTCGATTACTCCGCCGCCCTTTGTCGAAGGCCTGCCGGCCGGTGCGCCGATGCAAATTCAAGTGCGCGGTTCGGATCTGGCACTGCTGGAGCGCGACGCCATTGCGATCGAAAAGATGCTCAAAGCCACGGCCGGCGTGGGCGATGTGCAGGTCACCTATTCGCCCGGCAAGCCCGAGCAGACCGTGCGCGTAGACCGACAGAAAGCGGCCGACTTGGGTGTCCCGGTAGCGCTGGTGGCGCGCACGCTGCGGGCGGCGCTGGAGGGCGAAGAAGCCGGCAAGCTTCGACTGGAGTCCGGGTCGCGCAAAGAGGTCAAGATCCATGTGCGCCTCGACGACGCCGACCGCATGAACCTCGACCGCTTGATGCAACTGCAGATTGCCGTGCAGGGCAAGCCGATGCACGCGGCGCTGCTTGGCCAGAATCCGCAGACCAGTCCACTCGCCCAGGGCGGCTTTGTCCCGCTGTCGGCAATTGCCACGGTGGAGCCGCTGGCAGGCCCGCAGGTCATCGAACGCCAGGACCGCACCCGCCAGATCGTGGTCACGGCCGTGCCGCGCGGCCGGTCGTTGGGTGAGATTGTCGAAGAAGTCGAAGCCAAGCTGGCGAAACACCAGTTTGCGGGCGACGACTACTTTCGCATGGATGGCCAGGTCAAGCAGATGAAGGAGTCGGCGGAGAGCTTTGGCACCGCTGGCATCCTGGGCGTCCTTTTCATCTACCTCATCCTGGCCGCGCAGTTCGAATCGTTCCTGCATCCGGTGACCATCATGCTGTCGCTTGCGCTGGCGCTGATCGGCGCGTGGCTCGCGCTGTTCATGACCGACAACAGCCTGTCGATGGGCAGCAACATCGGCATCATCCTGCTGATGGGCCTGGTGACCAAGAACGGCATCTTGCTGGTGGACGCCGCGCTACAGTTGCAAAGAGAGGGCCACACCAATGTCGAGGCCATCATCGAAGCGGGCCGCAAACGCTTGAGACCGATCTTGATGACGTCGGCGGCGATGGTGCTCGGGATGATGCCGACTGCGGTCAACCAGGGGCCGGGATCGGAGTTCCGCTCGCCGATGGCGATTGTGGTCATCGGCGGGGTCATTACCTCGACGGTGCTGACCCTGCTGGTGCTGCCGAGCGTGTTCCTGTGGACCGACTGGCTGCGCAACCTGCCGGGGCGACTGTTCGGCGGCCGCAAAGGCCCGAGTCAGCCGGCCGCCAACCCCGAGACCACCGTGGCCATGCCGGCGCCGATCGTGCGGGCCATTGGCGACGGGGCGGTGTCGCTTGTGGCCGTGTGTGCTGCCGGAGCAATCGGTCTGGCGGTTGCGCTTTGGCCGAGCGCGGCCCAAGCCGAGCCGGCCGCGGAGAAACGATTGACGCTTTCGGCGGCGATCGCGCGGGCAATGGAAAACAACAGCGATCTCAAGGTCGCGCATGCGCGCATTCGCGAAGCGGAAGCTCAGCGCGCCAAGGTCGTCACCGCATTCTTGCCGGACCTGAAAGCAGTCGGGACCTACACCCGCAACAGCGACCAGGCCAAGTTCGACGTTGGTCAACTGGTCGGTGGCGCAGCGCAGCTCATCGGCAAGCAGGTGGGACTCGAAGTCAAGATCCCCCCCGGCGCCATGGGCGACCCGGTGATCATTCAAGATTACAACCAGTTTTCCGGCGTGCTGGCGGTAGACGAAACCCTTTTCGCCGCCGCCCCTTTGTTGTACGAGAAGGCACAAGAAAAAGGCATCGGCGCTCAGCGGGTGGGCGTGGCCGCCGCTGAACGCGAAATCGCGTATCGCGTGAGCGAAATGTTCTATCACATCGCCGGCTTGGACCGCATCATCGCGGCCGCGAAGCGCGCGGTGGAACTAACGGATCAGCGGTTGGCGCTCATTGAAAAGCGCCGGGCCATTGGCAGCGACGGTGAGTTGCCGCTGTTGCGGGCCCAGGTTGAGAAGGCGCGGGCCGAACAGGACGTCCTGCGCGCGCGGTTGGCGCGTCGGCAGCTGCTGGAGGCCATCGGCATCTTGACTGGCGACGCGGCACCGGAGGACATCGAAGCGCCCGCGGCGGTCGCGATGCCAACCGGCGACGTCGAAGCGTGGATTGCGCGGTCGGTAGACCAAAGGCCCGACCTGGCCGCGCGGCGGCAAGCGATCGCCGCCCCGCCGGCGTTGGTCCGCGAAGCCGAGCTGCGCTGGCTACCCAGCGTAACCACGTCGGCGTACTTGCGGTGGAGCGATGTCAAAGGGTTCGTCGACAGCCACTGGATCTGGGCGGCCAACGTCAATCTGGTGTTTCCGCTGTACGACCGCGGGGCGCGCTACGCCGACCTCAAAGAGCGCAAGGCGGCGCTGGCGCGGGTGCAGGCAGAAGCGGACAAGGCCGAGGGCGATCTGAGGTCACAAATCCGCCAGGCCGCCCACGACATCGTCATGGCCGACGACGTGGTGCGCATCGCCGACCGGCAAGCGGAGGTGGCGCGGAAAGGCGCTGAAATCGCGCGAAAATCGCAGGCCGCCGGCGTGGCAACCCACCTCGAAGTTGACGAAGCGGAGACGGCCGTGCGCCTGGCCGAGGCCAATGCCGAGCGCGAGCGCGCCAATCGCGATCTCGCCGTGCTCAAGTTGCGGCACTTGACGGGCGACGTTCGCCCTTGACGCTAGCCGCGATGCTGCTCAGGAACTCGCCGAAAATAACTCGATCACTTGCGAAGGGAGCGGAGCGGCGAGTCGGCTTGCAAAGACGCGAGCTTGCGACCCACGCAACAAGCAAG
>CAXRHS010000893.1:0-2844 GCA_964230235.1 Myxococcota bacterium | reverse complement strand
ATGGTGTAGCCAAGGGCAATGAGCGCGAACACCATGCCATTGGTCAGGCCGAGCAGCAGTTGCTGGGCGATCGTCTCGAGCACGTTTGGGTTTCCGGCGGTGGGGTGGGCTTGGGTTGGTTGGCCGCTGTGAGGTCGCGCTGCCTCGACGCTACGGTGAGGTGGCTGTCGCGGCGGCAGGCGTTGCAGCGGCTGGCGCAGCGGCGGCGTCTGGCGCGCCGAGCATCATGGCGAACTCAAAGGCACCGTTCTTGATCTCGCTGCCCGAGATCTGCACGAGGCTGGTGTCGCCGTTCTTGTCGAACGACCACGTGCCAAGGGCGCCGTCGGTCTGGCTGAAGCTGGTCATCGCCGCGCGCAGCGCTTCGCGGTCTTTCCTGGCGACTTTGGCCAATACCTCAAGCGCGGTCTTGGCGGCGACGTAGCCGTACACCGCATAGCCCTCGGGCTCGGCGTTGAAGCGCGCGCGGTACGCTTTGACAAAGTCGGCGCCTTTGCCCGTCAGCTTGTCCGGTGGCGCGCCGCCAAAGGTGACATACACGCGACCGTTGACGTTCTCGGCGCCCGCAGCCTCGATGAAGGCCTTCTCGTAGCAGCCATCCGGCACCATCAGCTTGGCGGTCAGCCCGACGGCGACCATGTCCTTGGCCAGTTGCCCGGCGTTGGTCTGGGTGGTGCCACCATAGAATACGAAGTCCGGGTTGAGCGCCTTGATCTTGGTCATCAGCGACCGGTACTCCTGCGCCTTGGGGTCCACGCCCTCCCGGCCAAGCAGTTGGATCCCCTTCTCCGGCGCCTTGAGCACCAGCACGTCGGCGATGCCCTTGCCGTACAGGCCGCGATCATCCAGCACATACACCGACTTCGCACCGAGCTTGCTCATCCACTCGGCCGCAGCCTGACCTTGGATGTCGTCTGCTGGCACCACCCGGAAATAGTTGATCTTTCCGGTCGGGCGATACACCCCCGGCTCGTTGGCCTCGCCAAGACCGGGCTTGGTCAGGCCCATGTAGGTGTTCGCGGGCGAAATCATGACCAGATTCGCCTTGTTCAGCACCGGCATCGAGATCTTGGCGGCACCCGAGTTGTAGGTGCCGATGTAGAACATGACGTCCGCGTCTTTGACCGCCTTGTCGGCGTTGGCGGCTTCGACTTCGGGGTCCCAATCGCCCTTCTTGGCGCTGGCGTCGTCCCAGTCTTCGTACACCACCTCAAAAGCGCCGACTTTGCCGTCGACTTCGGCGATCGCCATCTTGATGCCGTTGACCGTGGTGGTGGTCTGGGCGTTGGCGCTGCCCGTGCGCGGCAAGCTCGAGACGATCTTGACGCGATTGCCCCCAGCCGCCGCAGTGGGCGTGGCCCCAGCTTGGTCGCCGGTCGTCGCCGCCTTTGCAGCCGTTTCGTCGCTTTTTGGCTTGCGGCGCGCGCATGCCGCCAGTGCTACGCCGCCGACCACGACCAGAAAGCCGCGCCGACCCAACTGTCCGCTGCTACCGCTGCCGTTCTTTGTGCTTGAGCTTGCCATCGTGTCCCCCGCAGACCGCGGCGAAGGGTATGCGAGTTTTGCGGTGGCGACAACGCGATGACGGCCGCTGCCGCGCGTGCTACCGTGCCAGCCCCACTGAGAAAAGCCCGATGCCACAACAGACGGAACCAGCTATCGATTTTGCCAATGCCATTGCCGCCATCGCCAAGGATCGGTTCGTGGACCGCCTATGGCAGCGCGACGGCACCCTGTTTTGCGAGAGCGAAGCGGACCAGGTCACTGCGCGGTCGGCGCGCGACGGCATGGGCTGGCTGTTTGACACCCAGGCGTTGCGCGACGCGGTCGAACCGTTGGCCATCCTGGCGCGCGTCGTCGAACGCCTGCGCTACGACCGCGTGGTGGTACTGGCGCCGCCGCCCATTGCCGCGTGGTGCGACGCCGTGGGTCGCCACCTCAAGGGCAAACGGGGCCTGCCGTTGGTGGCACTGTGGGGCGACACCGCTGCGCAACTGGCGACCGCATTGGATGAAGGCAAGGCGGCAAAGCCACTCTGGATTCTGATCGCCACCGCAGATTCGCCGCGCGACGCCATTCAGGCACGCGACTGGCTGGGCAAAGATCGGTGTCCTCCGGACAATTGCGTTGCGGTTGCGCCACTTGGCAGCGAATTGGACCGCCTTGCGCGCACGGCCGAGTTCCGCGAGCGATTTGCGCTGCCGGGCGATGTCGGTGCCCGGTTCGCCGCTGTGTCGATGGCGACGCTGGTTCCGGCGGCGCTAGCAGGCGTGGTGCTGCATGACGCCTTGACGCGGGCCGAGGACATGCTGGACCAGTGCCGCGACCTGGCACCCGACCTCAACCCGGGCGTGCGTCTGGGCACGTGGCTGTGGGTAAGTGGCCAAAGCCGGCGCACCTTGTACCTTAGTTTGTCGAAAGATTGCCGCGGGTTTTCCGACTGGGTGGCGCATGTGGCCGCCGTGCCTGGTGTTGCGTGCCTGTGGCCGACCGTCGCTCCGCGCGCGGCCGCCGAACCTGCTTGGTGGCTGCAACGCGCGCCGCACAGTGCCGTAGTGTCGGTCAGCACGTTTGCGCATCCCGACGATCCGTGCGCCGATGCAGCCCGTTCGGCCGAGGCGCCGGACGAGTCGTTCGTGTTGCCGGAGCCAGCCGATTGGTGGGCCGAAGCGGTTCGCTGGCAGTTCGCGCTGGCGACGTGGGGACGCCTCGCGCGGCGCAACCCGTTTGCCGCGCAAGCGCGCGCGCCAGAACCGACCGACGCCGCGCAGTCCGTGCGCTTGGCGGTGCAGTCGATCGCTGGCCTGCCGCGCGCACTGGCGGACCAGCTGGCGGAACGGGGTA
>CAXRHS010000892.1:0-2210 GCA_964230235.1 Myxococcota bacterium | reverse complement strand
CCGCCGCCGTTGACGAGCCGCTGCAAGAAACCCATCGCCACCAGCTGCACGCCGACTTCGTGATAGGTCTCGTCTCGCACAAAGCTCGCAGCGTGTTCGCGCCAGAACCACACGAAAGCCTCGCGCAGCCCGGCGATGTCGAGTCGGCCGTCGGCGGTCTTCCAGCGCCCGGGCACGGCGATGATGGCCTCTTGGTGGTCACTGGCCAGGCAACGCGGGATCACTTCGCGATAGATGCCGTTGGCAATGTCGGGTGGCGAGCCGGCACTCAACCCCCAGTCGCGGCAAAACGCCACGTCGTCGCGCGAGCGGTGTTGGGCCATTGCGCTGCCGGCAAGGATCGGTTCAATCACCCGCCGCACCCGGTCTTCGCGCAGCCGCGCCATCAGCGAGTCGAAGTGGGTGCCCCATTGCAGGATGAGGCGCTCTTTGGCGGCGTCGATTTGGGCCACGTCGATGGGGCCGGGCCATTTCTGCTTGGCGACGACGTCGTTGGCGAGTGCATTGACCAGATGGGGTTGGCCACCGGTGTATAGCAACACCCGCTCAACGGCGGCGTCGCTAAATGCCTGGCCCGTTTCGGCGGTGTGCTGGCCGTACAGCTCGGCAATCTCGGCGCGGGTAAAGGTGGCCAACGTCAACGACTCGCGCTTGATGTTGAACGGGCTCGAGGTGCCAAGGTTGGCTGACCCGCCCGACGCCACCTTGTAATCGCGCACATCGCGCATGCCAAAGATGCACACCGAATGCGGAAACGCCGCCGGCCGTTCGGCGTAGCCCATGCGCAGTTGGCTGAGTACGGACAGCAGGCCGTCGTTTTCGAGGCAGTCGATTTCGTCGATGAACAGCACCAGCGGGCGCGAAAGGCTCTTGCACCACGCCTGCAGACGCGTGTACAGCCGCGTTCCGGCGTCGGCGGCGTCGGTTGGCGACTCAGGCACAGGCTGTTCAGTCGGTGCCAGTTGGTTGCGCGCCGCCAACTCAAGCGCGCGAACGACGGCATGGACCGTTTCAGGCAGAGTTCGGGCCGTGCGCGCGCTCTCCACGGAGCAAAACACCACCGCATAGCGGCCGTCGAGCCGCAGCTTGTCGGCCAAGGCCATGACGCGTGTGGTCTTGCCCGACTGGCGCGGGGCGTGCAACACGAAGGAGTAGGCGTCGTGAACAAGGTTCTCGACATCGGCGGGCAGGCGACCAAGTGGCGGCAGCGTGTAGTGCCGAGCCGGGTCGGTGCGGTGGGCGGTGTTGAACTGGCGAGCCATGGCGCACTCAGGCCGCGCGAGCGGCGACGGCGAGGTTACCACGATTCCTGCCGCGGCTGGGAGCGCTGGCGTAGCACTGCACCACCGCACCGCCCTTGCCGCCCAGCCAAGCTCGGCCTATCGTCCGCGCCGCGCCACCTCGGCGCCCGGAGCCCATGGACCATGGACCTGCGCGAAACCGGCGACGGCGCCCGCCACCCGTGGGAACTGGCGCGCGCCAAGTTCCTGCTCGGCCAGTTGCGCGCGCACAAGGTCACGGCGACCGCGCACCGCGTGCTCGACGGCGGCGCCGGCGACGCCTGGTTTGCACAGCAGCTGTTGGGCGTCCTGGGCCCGCACGCGCGCGTGACTTGCTGGGATGCCGAATACGACCCGGCCACCGCCGAGCGCTTGCAAGCTGCGGGCCATGGCAAGATCACCTGTACGACGGCATTGCCGGCTGGACCGTTCGACCTGGTCACGCTGCTCGATGTCGCCGAACATGTCGAAGACGACCATGCGTTCGTGCGCGCCATCGTGGTCGACGCCATGCGGCCGGCTGGGTGGCTGCTTTTCACCGTGCCGGCGTGGCAGCCGCTCTACACCAGCCACGACGTGTTCCTGCGCCACCATCGCCGCTATGCGCCAGCTCAGGCGCGCGCGCTGTTGACCGGCGCTGGTCTGGATTTGGTTGCGTCAGGCGGGCTGTTTCACAGCCTGTTGGCGCCGCGCGCGTTGCAGAAGCTCAGGGAGACGGTCGCGCCGGTCGATCCGCGTGCCCACAAGCCAGGCATCGCGTGGTCGGCGGGGCGCCAGGTCACGGCGGCGGTAAGCGGCGCTCTGGCAGTCGACAATGCGGTCTCTGCCGCAGCCAGCGCGTTGGGCTTGACGCTGCCTGGCCTGTCGTTTTGGGCGCTGGCGCGCAAGCCGTGAGCGCAACGACACAATCCGGGTGAACGCGCCGCTGCC
>CAXRHS010000891.1:0-5574 GCA_964230235.1 Myxococcota bacterium | reverse complement strand
ACGCGCCGGACGCGCTGGTGCTGTGGGAGGCGCAGTTCGGCGACTTTGCCAACGGCGCCCAGGTGCTCATCGACCAATTCATCACCTCGTGCGAAGACAAGTGGAACAAGCTGAGCGGCATCGTGCTGGTGTTGCCGCATGGCTTCGAGGGCCAAGGGCCAGAGCACAGCTCTGCCCGGCTGGAGCGCTTCCTGCAACTGGCGGCGGAAGACAACATCCAGGTCGTCAACCTGACGACGCCGGCCAATCTTTTCCACTGCCTGCGGCGGCAAGTGGTGCGACGGATGCGCAAGCCACTGGTGATGATGTCGCCCAAGTCGCTGTTGCGGCACCCGCAGGCGACGAGCTCGGTGGCGGAACTGGCGAGCGGTCGCTTCCAGCGCGTCATCGGCGACGCGACCGTGAACCCGACGCGCTGCAGCCGCGTACTGCTGTGCAGCGGCAAGCTGTACTACGAGCTGGTGGAGGCACGGCAAGCGCGCGGCGCGACCGATGTGGCGCTGGTGCGCATCGAGCAGCTCTACCCGGTCAGCGACGTCGAACTGCAGCATGCGCTGCTGCCCTACCCTGCGGAAACACAGGTGTTGTGGGTGCAAGAAGAGCCGCTGAACATGGGCGCGTGGCAGACCCTGCGCCACCATCTGGGCGACCACTTGTTTGGCCGGTTTGCCTGGCGGGCCGTGGCGCGCGCGGAGTCGGCGAGCCCGGCAACCGGCAGCAATGCGGCGCACAAAATCGAGCAGGCGCTTTTGATAGACCAGGCCTTCGGCGCGTAGACGCCGGCCTGCAATGATGCTCCAGGGCGGGATGGTAGCAATGGCGACGGAAATCAAGGTGCCCACCGTGGGCGAGTCGATCTCGGAAGTGGTCATCGGCCAGTGGTTGGTCGCCGAGGGCGCGGCGCTGGCCTTGGACGAGGCGGTGGTCGGCCTGGAAACCGACAAGGTCAACGTCGATGTGCCGGCGCCGACAGCCGGGGTACTGCAGCGCATCCTCAAGAAGAAAGGCGAGATCGCCAAAGTTGGCGAGGTCATTGGCCTCATCGACACCGCAGTTGCAAGCGTGCCGGCGAGCCAGCCCGTGGCGGCTCCTGCGCCGGTGGCGGTCGCGGGCGAGGTCAGCGTGATGCCGGCGGCCCAGCGCATCTTGGGCCAGGCGGGCATCGATCCGGCAACGGTCGAAGGCACCGGTCCGCGCGGCAAGGTGATGAAGCACGACGCCCAGGCCGCGGCGCTCAAGCTGTCCGAAGGGGTGAAGATTCCGTTGGTGTATGCGGATCCGGCCGCGATGGCGGCGCAGGGTCAGGCGCAGCCACCGGTGCAAGGTCAGGGACAGGCGCAGGGACAGGGCCAGGGTCAGAGTCAGAATCAGACACAGGGTCAGAGTCAAGCCCAGGGTCAGGCACAGGGTCAGGCACAGGGTCAGGCTCAGGCTCAAGCACTGGCGCCGACGCCAAGCGCGCCGAAAGCGGACGGTGCGGGCAGGCGGCAGGAGACGCTGGTGCCCATGACGCCGCTGCGCAAGCGGGTGGCGCAGCGCCTGGTCGAGGCGCAGGCCAATGCCGCGATCTTGACCACGTTCAACGAATGCGACATGAGCGCGGTGATGGAACTGCGCAAGAAGTATCAGGAAGCGTTTACTGCGCGGCATGGCATCAAGCTCGGGTTCATGGCGTTCTTCGTGCGCGCATGTGTCGACGCGCTCAAGGCCTTTCCGTTGGTCAACGCGCAAATCCGCGGCACCGACATCGTGATGCAGTCGTTCTACGACATTGGCGTGGCGGTGGGCGGCGGCAAGGGTCTGGTGGTGCCGATTGTGCGCGACGCCGACCAACTGAGCCTCGCGGACATCGAGCGCAAGCTGGCCGATTTCGCCGCTCGGGCCAAAGCGAGCACGCTCAAGCTGGAAGAGCTGCAGGGCGGCACGTTCTCCATCAGCAACGGTGGCGTCTACGGCTCGATGATGTCGACGCCGATCCTCAACCCGCCGCAGTCGGCGATTCTGGGCATGCACAACATCATCGAGCGGCCGATTGGCGTCAACGGCCAGGTGGTGCTGCGGCCGATGATGTACCTGGCGCTGTCGTATGACCATCGGCTCATCGACGGCCGCGAAGCGGTGCAGTTCCTGGTGCGGGTCAAGAACGCCATCGAGGCCCCTGAGCGCCTGTTGCTGGACGTTTGACCCTGCGCTCCGACTGCAAAGGACCGACATGACCGAAGCCTCGTTTGACCTCGTTGTCCTGGGCGCTGGCCCAGGCGGCTACGTGGCGGCCATCCGCGCCGCGCAGCTGGGCCTGCAGGTCGCGTGCATCGAAAAGGAGCCCGCGCTCGGCGGCACTTGCTTGCGCGTCGGCTGCATCCCGAGCAAGGCGTTGTTGGAGTCGAGCGAACTCTACCACCGCGCCCAAGGCGACCTGGCTCGCCATGGCATCGTAGTGCAGTCTGCTGGCCTGGACCTCGCCGCGATGATGAAACGCAAGGACCAGATCGTCAGCCAGTTGACCACTGGCGTTGCGGGATTGTTCAAGAAAAACAAGGTGACGCGCTACACCGGCACCGGCAGCCTGATCGCTCGCCGCGACGGCGCCACCTTGGTTCGCTGCACGACCGCGGACGGCGCAACCTCCGATCTCGTCGCCAAAAACGTCTTGCTTGCCACCGGTTCCGAGCCGAGCATCCTGCCCGGCCTGGAACTGGACGGCGACCGGGTGGGCACGTCAACGGAGGCGCTGTCGTTCCCGGCGGTGCCACAGCACCTGATTGTGATTGGCGCGGGTGTCATCGGTCTCGAACTTGGTTCGGTGTGGCTGCGCCTGGGCGCCAAAGTCACGGTGCTTGAGTACCTCGACCGCATCCTGCCGGGCATCGACGCCGAGATTGTTACCGCGGCGCTGCGGGCCTTCAAGAAGCAAGGCATGACTTTTGAACTAGGCGTCAAGGTGACTGGCGCGCGCAAAGACGGCGACGGCGCTGTGGTCAGCTACGACAAGGCGGGCACCACCCAAACCATCAGCGCCGACCGCGTCCTGGTTGCCGTTGGCCGCCGCCCGTATACCGCCGGTTTGGGCTTGGAAGCGCTCGGCATCGCCACCGACAAGCGCGGCCGCATCGTGACCGACAGCCACTTTACCACAAATGTCGCCGGCATCTACGCCATCGGCGACGTCATCGCCGGGCCGATGCTCGCCCACAAGGCCGAAGAAGAAGGCATCGCCTGTGTCGAGCGCTTGGTCACCGGCTGGGGCCACATCGACTACGCCAGCATCCCCGGCATCGTCTACACCGACCCCGAAGTCGCCACGGTCGGTCAGAGCGAAGAGGACCTCAAGGCGGCGGGCGTTCCCTACCGCAAAGGGTCGTTTCCGTTCATTGCCAACGGCCGCGCCAAGGCGCTCGGCACCACCGACGGCCTGGTCAAGATCCTGGCCCACGCGGAAACCGACAAGGTGCTCGGTTGCGCGATTTTTGGACCGCGCGCCGGCGACTTGATTGCCGAAGTCGCGGTGGCGATGGCATTTGGCGCCAGTTCTGAGGACATCGCACGGGCCTGCCACGCGCACCCGACGCTGGCCGAGGTCGTCAAGGAAGCCGCGCTAGCGGTGGACGGCCGGGCCATTCATATCTGACCTGGGAGGCCCCCATGTACGCTGGTTTTCGCGAACGCCTGCAGACCACCCTGGCTGACATCGACGCGCAGGGCCTGACCAAGCCCGAGCGCGTGCTCGCCACCCCGCAAGGCGGCGCCATCGCCGTCGTTGGCGGCAAGCAGGTGCTCAACTTCTGCGCCAACAACTACCTCGGTCTCGCCAACGACCCGCGCATCGTCCAGGCTGCCAAGGACGGCATGGACCGCTGGGGCTACGGCCTGTCGTCGGTGCGCTTCATCTGCGGCACCCAAGACGTGCACAAGCAGCTAGAGGCGGCCGTCGCGCGGTTTTTCGGCACCGAAGACACCATTCTGTACTCGTCGTGCTTTGACGCCAACGGCGGCGTCTTCGAAACCCTGCTCGGCGAAAACGATGCGGTGATTTCGGATGCGCTCAACCATGCGTCCATCATCGACGGCATTCGACTGTGCAAAGCGCGCCGCTACCGCTACGAACACGCGGACATGGCCGACCTGGAACGGTGCCTGGTCGAATCCGCAGACGCCGGAGCGCGCCTGGTGGTCACCGACGGCGTGTTCTCCATGGACGGCGACATCGCCAGGCTGGACCAGATTGCCGACCTGTGCGACCGCCACAACGCGCTGTTGATGGTCGACGAGAGCCACAGCACCGGCTTCTTTGGCCCCGGCGGCCGCGGGGTGCCGGCGCACTTCGGCGTGCAGTCGCGGGTCGATCTGGTATCGAGCACGCTCGGCAAGGCGCTGGGCGGCGCGTCGGGCGGCTTCGTCACCGGCCACAAGGAAATCGTGGCGCTGCTCAAGCAGCGGTCGCGGCCGTATTTGTTCAGCAATACGCTGGCGCCGGCTATCACAGCTGGCAGCCTCGTGGCCTTGGACCTCATCGACAAGGCCGACGACTTGCGCGCGCGGTTGGTGGCCAATACCGAGCGCTTTCGGACCGCGATGACGGCCGCCGGCTTTGAACTGCGGCCGGGTATCCACCCGATTGCGCCGGTGATGCTGGGCGACGCCAAGCTGGCGCAGGACATGGCGCGGATGCTGCTCGACGAGGGTATCTACGTCATCGGGTTCAGTTTTCCGGTGGTGCCCAAGGGCCAGGCGCGCATTCGCGTGCAGTTGAGCGCCGCGCATAGCACCGAGATGGTGGACACGGCGGTGGCGGCGTTTTGCAAGGTCGGGCGGGTGTTGGGGGTGGTGGCGTAGGTCGTGGCGCGCCGGCAGACCCTGAGCCTGAGCCTGAGACTGCGCGTCGCCTGGCTTTGCGCGGCTGGCATTCGTCCACCCAATGGACCAAGATTGGGTTGCGCCGGGACCGCGCGCTGGGTTCGCTCGTGGCTGATACTGTGACCATCCGTCAGGCCAAGACCCACCTTTCGCAACTGGCCGATCGCGCACACCGTGGTGAGGAGATTGTCATCGCCAAAGGCAAAGTGCCGTGGGCGCGGCTGGTCCCCCTTGAGCAGCCTGCGGCGCGCCAGCCTGGGCTGCTTGCTGGCAGCGTCGGCGACGCGTTCTTTGAGCCGCTTCGGGACGACGTGCTCGCGCTAGCGGGGGCGTGGAAAGACGATGACTTTGTCGTGCCAGACTGCAGTAGTCAGGGGTTGCAGTGACTGCAAGGCTTGCGTTCGCGCCGATGAGCCTCGCGGCCAGCAGCCCGCCGCCTGTGCCAGGACTAGCACGCGATTCCTGTTACCTTTGCGCTTGCCAATGCCGCCAGAATCAGCCTGAGCAATGTGCGGCAGGGTCGTCGGCACCACCCTCGCCGCAGCCAACGAGCGGGATCCGTCGGTGAACAGCGCCAACTCCCCGCACAGGCCGGGCGGCATCGCTGCACTGCACCCAACTGCGCCGCGCTGGCGGCTGCGGGTACTGCTGGTCGTTTTGGCGGTCGTGTGGCTGCCCTACCTGTTCAGTCGAATCGCAAGTCCGTGGCACGAGGTGAGG
>CAXRHS010000890.1:0-3884 GCA_964230235.1 Myxococcota bacterium | reverse complement strand
CGCCGTCGGCCCGACCCCGATCCATCGCGTCGCGCAGGCTGTTTTCCCCTTCCGCGACCCGGGCATCGAAGCGTTTTTGGCTGGCGAGCAAGCGCTGCAGTCGCGGCGTGATGTAGTCCACCGCCTCGGGGCCCTTGACCGCGCCTTGGAATTTGCGCGCCGTGCCGCGGCCATCGGGCGCCGTCCCCGCCAGCAGAGGAATCATGTCCGACCCGTAGCCGGCAGCCTCCAATCGCTCCTTGTCGCGGTCGAGGTCGTAGGCAAGCAGGCGCAAGCCGTCGGCCACGCCGTCAAACCGCCGCGCCTGCACGGCGTCGTGAAAATAGCGGCAGGGCTCGCACCACTTGGCGCCGACGTACACCAAAAGGGCCCGCCCATCGGTCTTGGCGCGCACCCACTCCTGCCGGACCTGGTCGGCCACGTCGCCCTCGGCAGGCGCGTCGACCCAGTCCACGCCGGTCAGGGGGCCGCGGCGCACCGGTTCGCGCGGCTGTTGCGGGGCAGGTGCGGCCGCGGCAGGTGCAGCAGTCGATTCTGCGACGGGCGCGGGCGGGGCAGGGCGCGAACACGCCAATAGGGCGACAGACACGGCAAAGGGGACGAAACGAGCGGTCATGGGCACAAGAGCCAAAACCCGCAGGCTGCGGGCAAAAAGGGCGCGCAGGGTACACCGTTTTGGGTGCGCCGCGCAGGGGGCAAACGCAACGTCACTGCCGCACACCAGGCGCCGTGCGCCGCACCTTGCGCTCGGCTATCCTGGGCTCGGCGCAAGTCCGCGCCTGTGCGGCATGACCATGAATTGCCGGTTGATTCCGCTCGCTCTGGTCCTGCAATTGGCGCTGCCGGTGCTGGCCCAGGCCAACCCGTCCCATGTCGCGCGTCGGCCGCTGTCGCTTGCTTTCGACGCGGGCGGCGGCGCGCCGACCGGTTTTTTTGGCGCGACGCTCGGCTACACCTTGCCGGCCCGCGATCTGTGGACAGCAGAAGCCGGCTTTGGTCTGGGCGCCACCGGCTGGCAGGTCGCGGCGCAAGCCAAGAAGTACCTGCCGCTCGGCGATCGCGGTTGGTCGCACTTGACCATCCAGGCCGGGCCGTCGGTCGGCTTGCTCGGTCGCTCGCTCGACCTCCACGTGCCCCATGCCGACAACGTTGTGGTCGACCCCGACCGCATCTACTGGATTCTGTGGCTGCACGCTGGCGTGGGCTGGGAGGCGCGCATGCGCTGGGGCGGGTTCATCCGGTTCGCGCTGGGCGGCATGGTCAATGTCTTCAACACCCAGGCGGCCCTGTGCGCCGGGACGCAGGGCGAGAAGATCGGCACCAGCAGTTGCACGCCGCGGCACTTTGCCAGCGGACCCGAAGTCGCGCGGGCCCGGGTGTTGCCGTGGTTCGGGTTTTCCTACGGCTGGTCGTTGTAGGCGTTTTGGCGACCGCAGATGCAATTGTGACCAAACGATGACACATCGGTCCCCGCCGCGGTGACCGCGCCCGGTCATGCTCGCCATCCGTCCGGCACGCCGCCGACGCTGCGCGAGACCCCATGTTGCTGCTCGAAACCCCAGAGACCGCTTCGCTCAAACCGCAAATCCCGGCTGTCGCCGACATTGGACCCCAAGTCGCTCCCGACAAGGGCCACTACGAGCCGTCCGCCGTGGCGTTGATGGCCATCGTCCATGTCCTTGGCCTGGCAGGCTTGTTCGTGTTTCCGCCTTCCTGGCCGCTGGTCGCGCTGTGCGTCGGCAGCTACTACCTGCGCATGTTCGGCATCACCGCCGGCTACCACCGCTACTTCGCGCACCGGGCGTTTCGCACCAGCCGCTGGTTTCAGTTCGTGCTCGCGTTCCTGGGCAGCACCGCCACCCAGCGCGGCGCATTGTGGTGGGCGGCGCACCACCGGGATCACCACCGCCACAGCGACGACGAGCGCGACCTGCACTCGCCGATCCGCCGCGGCTTCTGGTGGTCGCACATCGGCTGGATCGTGCACTCGTCGAGCACCGAAACGCGCTGGGGCAATATCAAGGACTTCAGCAAATACCCGGAGCTGGTGTGGCTCGACAACAACCGCCTGTTCGCGCCGATTTGCTATGCCGTGGCCCTTTTCCTCGCTGGCGGGGCACCGGCCTTGTTCTGGGGCTACTTCTTGAGCACCACCGTTCTGTGGCACGGCACGTTTGTCATCAACAGCTTGTGCCACGTGTGGGGCAGTCGCCGCTTTGAGACCACCGACACCAGCCGCAACAACTTGTGGCTGGCGCTGTTGACGCTCGGCGAGGGCTGGCACAACAACCACCACCACTACCAGAGCTCCGTGCGCCAGGGCTGGCTGTGGTGGGAAGTCGACGGCGCCTTCTACGTCCTCAAGGCGCTCGAAAAGCTGGGCGTCGTCTACAAACTCAAAGACGTGCCCGAGCGGGTGTGGGAACCATGCAAGCCCACCACCCGCCCGGACACGCCCGCCGCGGCGACCGGGGTCGCGGCCGCCGCTGTCGCGCTTACGGTGCCTGAATCTGCGACTTGAGTTGCAGCAGCAACGCTTTGCTGTCTTGCAGCTTGGGCGCATAGCCGTCGACGGCCTGCAGGTCGACCCCGCCATCGACCAGGTGGGTGTCCACGCGCTTGATTGCGGCGTCGAGCACGGCCAACGCTGCCTCTTTTTGCCCGGCTTCGACCAGCTTGCACGCGTCGATGAGGTCGATGCCGGTGTGCAGAATCACGAAGGTCCGCCGCACGATCGGGCTGGCGAAGTAGGCGAGGCCTCCGTCGGGGATGGCGACCAGGCCCGGCACCTGCACGGGCACGCCAAAGCTCTCTTGGGCGCCAGTCTTGGCCACGCTGTAGCCGTACTGCACGGTCGAGACGAGCAGGCCCTGGAACGCCTCGGGCTTGATGTCGGCCGGCGGCTGCAAGCGCACCATCACGATGCCGTTCTTCTTGCTGGCGAATAGCGTCGGCATGGCCACTTTGCCGGCGTTCGGATCGGGCTTGGTGCCGGGGTCGGGCTGGCTGGGTTCAGTAGTCTGCGTCGCCTTTTTGGTGCCGGTAATGGTGACGGTGTTGCCCTCGGTCACCCACTCAAACCCGGGGATGTCCTGGACTTTCCAGCCCTGGCCGATGCTGAACTTCATCCACAGCTTCTCGGCGACCGGCAGCAGCATGGTCTCCAGGTCTTGCACGAACACGGTCTGGGCGTGGTCGGCGTTCTGCACAAACCAGGCGGTGCCGTTGCCGACTTGCGCCATCTCGGTCATCAACTTGACGTCAAAGTCGAAGCCGACGCCGACCGTCGACCCGCTGCAGCCTTCTGCGGCCGAGGCCTTGACCAGCCCGACGATGGCGGCAGCGCTGGTGTTGCCGGCGGTGGCCACACCGTCGGAAAGGAACAGGATGCGCTTGTTTTGGAAGCCCTTGCCGGCACTGAAGCACAGCTTCTGGCCTTCCTGCATGCCGCCGTGGATGTTGGTGCCGCCGCTGGCGACCAGCGCGTCGATGGCCTTGTGCACCTGGGCTGCGTCTTCCGGGCTGCTGACTTTGGGCGCGTAGTCGGTCTTGCCGTCGCTGCTGAACGAGACCAGCCCCAAGCTGGTGCCCTTGGGCAGCTGCTTGACCATCTCGTGCAGCCCGGCCTTGACGTCGCTCATCTTGTTGCCGCTCATCGAGCCCGAGCGATCGATGACCACGGTCAGCGCCAGCGACGTCTGCACGTCTTGCAGTTTCTTGTGGCTGTTCAGGCCGATCTGGATGACCGCCTCCGGTTTGCCGCCCGCTGGCTGGAACGCGGCGCCGAGCGCGTGCAGCGAGACCACCCGGTCCTTTGCGGCCGGCGGCAGCGCGGTGTCGTGCGCGTTCCGGTAGCCTTCCAGCGGCATGGCGCTGGCTGTGGG
>CAXRHS010000889.1:0-3768 GCA_964230235.1 Myxococcota bacterium | reverse complement strand
GGTAGTCGACGTACTTGAGCGCGTCGAGATAGCGCTTGCCCTGCTCGCCCGAGGTCGAACCGGCAAGGCCGGATGCGGCGACCAGCGTCGCGACCGTCGTGAAGGTCTCTCCGGAGATGGCGTAGGTGTTTTCGTAAGATTTATCCGGCTTTTTGTCGAACATCGGCAACAGCTTCTCGACATCCGGCGGGTAGGCCGCTTGCAGGTGCTTTTGCGCGCCTTTGCCGTACAGACCGTCGCGCGCGGCCACCAACCCCGCCTCGATGCTGCCGGTCGTAAACGTCCACGCGAAACCGATCTGGTCCACGGTCAAGTTGCCAAAAGTCGCGGCATTGGCCGACAGCGCCTCTTTGAGCGGCAGCAGCGCCGCAGTCTGGGCGACGTGGTTGATGGTCGGGAACGGCGAGCCCACTGGCTTGCCATCGTTTCCGCGCAGCCGGCGGGTGATCACCACGGCGTAGGTCGTGCGCTCGCGCAGCGGAATCAGCGGCCGCAAGATGAGCGTCTTGGTCTCGCGCTCCCAATAGGTCAGCAGCGCATCGGCGCGCTCGGCCAGGTTCATCTCGCTGTGCTTCTTGGTCACGCCCGGTTTGTAGTTGGGCTTGTCGAGCAGGCCGTCCAGATCGGTGTCTTCGCCCGCGTCGAGCTTGCCGTTGCCGTTGCTGTCCTCGTCGTGCTCCTCGAAAAGGATGCTGTTGGTGTCGCCGCGCGGGTCGGATTTCCAGTAGCCTGCCAGTTGTTCCGCCACCACCGGAAAGTTGCCGTTGCCGATGTCCAGCTGTGCCGGCTTGCCGAACTCAGGATGGCCCTTGGTCACGTTGACCAGGTACACGGCGTCATTGGCAAAGGCATAGTCGTCGCCGTGGTGCCGATCGACGATGTCCTGCAGCTGGATGTCGCCGTCAAACGGCACCGTAATCGGCTGGAACGTGCCCCAGCCGTCGAGCTGGTCGACCAGTTCGCGGGTGCGCCGCTCGTAGCTGGTCGCGGCCAGCATCGACGCGTTGATCCGCCGGCCGGTCGCGGCGCTCGGATCGTGGATGGTCGCGAGGTCATTCGGCAGCGGAATCTCGGGCAGCGGCCGCGCCTCGAAGTCCAAGCGCACGCGCACGCCGGCGTCCTGGCTTCTGGCGAGGCCTTCGGGATCGTCCTGGCAACCGGCGGCCGCGAGCGCCAGCCCGGCAAGCAACAACAGGTGTTTGTTCATGATCGCACCTCGGTGCACAGTAAGATTCGGTTACGGTTGAATCGCCAGGACCAGACGCGCCGCGGTGACCGGCTGGTCCAGCCCCGCCAACACGCCGCCGGGCAGCAATGCCGCCGCCTCGATGCCGGCCTCCACGGTGTAGCCAAGCGTTGGCGAGCGGCGGCGGTACCGCACACCCAGGTCGAACTCAGTACCGAGGTACGACCCGTCCGGCGCGTTGCCGAGGTAGTTGCGGGCGTGGCCGCCACCCTGGGTCTTGCTGGCGCGCGGGTCGGCCAGCGGCAGCGGACTCCACGCCATCAACACGCCACCGTAGATCGAAACGGCGTCGGCTGCCTGCCAGCCGAGCTTGGGAAACAATGCGATGGTGCTTGTCGCTGCGCCGCCCGTCGCGATGCGGTCGAGGTCCACGTTGGGCACGCCAACGAGATCCGGGTCCGAAGCCGACACGCGGGCTCTTCCGCTCTGCGCCGCCAGCAATCGTTGGAAAAGCACCAGGCCAAACTGCAGGTTGGGGTCGGCGCGAAAGTTGGTGATCTTGCCGTCGTCCAGGCTGGCGTCGCCGGACAAGTACAGCGCGTCGAGTTGCGTCTGCAAGGCACTGGCAAACTGCACAGTTGCCCGACCCACCGCGCCAAACTGCAGCACATCGTGGGTGACGAACTCTGGCGTCGGCGCAAGCGTGGTGCTGCCGGCGATGACCGCGGCCTCGCCCTGCAGCCGCACTTTGACGTCGCCCATGCTGCGCGCGTAGTCCCCAGCCAGGTCGACCGCGTGGATGCGCAGCCCGCGGCCGGTGGGCGCCGTCTGGTTGCGCGCAACGTAGTAGGCACCGAACCAGCGATCGGTCGCCGTGTACAGCTTGACGGCGGCGACCACCTGCTCCGCCTCGTCGTTGCCGACCAGGATGTCGTCGGCCACCACGTGATCGACAGCGGCCGATACCACCAGACCCGCGAGCGCGGACTCGCCGCCGCGCCACGGCGTCAGCACCAGGGCCCCACGCATCACGCGGTCGCCGACCTTGGGCACCGTGAACCAGTTCTCGCCCACTTGCGACTGGGCACCATCGTTGGCCAGCAGGCCCATGCCCCAGTGCGCGGTCATGATGCCGGCGCGAACCTGCGCCGCGTCGCCCAACCGCCAGCCAGCCCAGGCATCGGTCAGCACCGAGGCGTCGATCTGCGCATCCGGCAGGCGATCGCCCTGCCACTTGACCGGCGCCACCGCGTAGGTGTGGACCCACTCGCTCGACAGCGCGCCCATCCCAGCCAGCTTGCCCAGACGGCTGCCGGTGTCGAACTTGAGCTCGGTCCGCAGCCGGGTGGCGACCTCCGGGTCGCTGCTGGTGGTGGCGCCAAAGCGGTCGGCCGGAAACGACGCGGTGCGCTGGCTGACGGCAAGGCCACCGATCCGCAGGGCCAGCATGGGCGCCTCTGTCGGCGCTGCGGCGGCCGGTGGCGGTGCGGCGGCCGGGGCTGGCACCACGGGCGGCGAGGCGGACGGCACAGGCGCGGGTGCGGGCACCGCCGGAGCCGGGGCCGCGACTAGGGTTGCGTCCCCTGGTGGAGTGGCCGGCGCGACTGGCGGTTCCTGGGCCACGGCCGGGGTTGCTGCCAGAGACAGCAGCAAAGGGGCAAGGGACATTCGCATGGGCTGGGTCCGCCGGGCCGGCGCAGCGCCGGTGGCGCGCGAAGGTACTGGCAATGGGCGCTCGGCGCAATGCCCGAAGCGAGGCGGGCGCAACTCAACAAGAATACTATAGATTACTGGAAAGCTCGACGACCCGCCCGCGCCTAAGCATTGAGGGGGGCTTTGTTCAGACGCTTGAATTTACAAAGGTAAACTCTGGCGGTGCGATCGCTGTGCCTGGTGGCGCGGCGACTGGCACGGACAAAGGGGGGCTTTGTTCAGACACCTGTTTTTGCAAGGCAAAAACAGGTGGTCGCGATCAAAAGGTGCTTGAGCGGTCAACCGTGCTCTGCCTCGGCGACCCGCTTGGCCATCCGCCGCTTCCGCGCCCTTCTGCGCGCCGCCGCATCGCGCAGCTTCTCGCGCTTGCGGTGCGCCTTGTACTCCGGGTCGTCGGTCAGGTTCTTGGACAGGTACACATGCGGCTCCTCGTCACCAAAGCCGTTCTTGCGGAAAAAGGCCAGCGCGGCGTCGTTGTCGGCCGCGGTATCCACCAGCAAGATGCGCGCGCCCTCTTCGATAAAGGTCTCGGTCATGCGCACGAGCAGCTTGGCCGCCACCCCACGCCGGCCGACCTTGCCGTCCACACCGAGCCACAGCAGGTGTCCGTACGACCACGCCGAGCCGCGCTTGTCGAGGATGGTGCCGAGCGCGAAGCCGACGATGTCGTCGTCCAACTCGGCCACGATGCACAGCTCGCCTTCGGAGGCAAAAAGCGTGGCAAGTTCGTATTCGTCCCAGGTCCGGTACAGCGTCCGCCAGCGTTCGGCGGTGAACAGCTCTTCGCCCAGGTCGAAGACTTCGGGCAGGTCGCCGATTTCCATGGCGCGGATCTCGACAACCGGATGTTTGCCGTTCTTGGATGTGCG
>CAXRHS010000888.1:0-2119 GCA_964230235.1 Myxococcota bacterium | reverse complement strand
GGTCTCCCCCGCCAGCCAGCGCTCAAACGCGAGGGCGACGGCAAGACGCCAATGGGCGTGTTCCGCTTCGGTACCGCGTTCGGCCGCGGCAACCGACCCACGAGGGTCCGCTGGCAGTGGCGAACGGCAGGCGACGGCGACCGCTGGGTGGATGACCCGGCATCGCCCTTCTACAACCGCTGGGCGGACGTCGATGCAATCGGCGCGGCGCATTCCGAGGTGCTTGCGCGATCGGATGGGCTCTACGACCTTGCCCTCGTGATTGACCACAATGCCGACCCTATCCTAGCCGGGGCCGGAAGCGCCATTTTCATTCACCTTTCCGGCTCGTCGCCCACGGCGGGCTGCATTGCCCTCGGTCGCGCAGAATTGCTCACCTTGCTGCGATGGCTTGACCGGACTGCGGCCCCGATTCTGGTGGTCGTCGACCGCTAGCAGTGCAGCGCGGTTTGCGAACGACACGATCGTAGGCACGCAATAAAACCAAATGTTGTCATGAATCTGAACAAAGGTAGGGATCGTATTTCCCACCACGAATGGGCGATTATCATGGCCGTCTGGAACGGCCACGGCATCCGCGCGTCGGTTGGCGGCAAACCGGTGCTGGTTCGCCCTTGACGGCGCGACCCGGCCGCGCGACCCTGCAACCGCCACGGGTGCCGCCATGTCCAGACCCACGCCTGCCCGCCTATTTGCCGTTGCTCTATTCGTCGCCTGCAGCGCGTGCGACCCCGCCGCATTCGGCGCCGGGACAGAGTCGGGCGCTGGGGCGTTCGCCGACCCCATCGGCGGCGACTTGTTTGCGGAGTCAGAGCCGGTCCCCAAGTCGACTGCCAACCCGGCCGCCAGCGCCTGCGGCGAAGTACCGGTGACAGGCCGCTGCAAGGACGACAAGACCATCGAGCGCTGCCTGGTGGTCACCGGCGTCGGCGAACCGCAGGTCGCGACGAGCGGTTGCGGCAAGTTCGAGTCGTGCACGGTCGACAAAGGCAAGGCC
Organism: Myxococcota bacterium; assembly: GCA_964230235.1. Taxonomy (GTDB): domain Bacteria; phylum Myxococcota_A; class UBA9042; order UBA9042; family UBA9042; genus SXRM01. The sequence goes on along the minus strand of CAXRHS010000888.1, from coordinate 1,122 downwards.
ATATGCATGCAGCACGCGGGCAAGTGCGACCCGGGCGCCAACATTTGCAAGGACGCAAAAACACTGCGCCAGTGTGGCAAGGATGGCGAGTGGAACGAGTTCAGCTGCGACAGTGGCTGCAAGCAGACGGCCGCCGGCGCCGGTTGCGTGCCCGCCGGCACAGTCAGCTACAAGGTCCGCGTGACCTACCAGTTTCGCGGCCCAAACGCCGCGTTGACGGACTGGGCTGGCCAGCCTTCGGTGACACCAGTCGCCGGCCTGCTCGGGCTATCACTGCGCAAAGATGGCGATGGCTACACCACGGTCGATGCGGCATCGACCGACGCCCAGGGCTGGCTCGACATCCAAATCCCGAGCGACAAGGCAGATGCGCCGCTCATCCTGCTGATGGCCGGCAAGGTCGGGGCCGACGGCAACAGCTTGGACTATGTCGTCGCCCGGCCCGATGTCGGTGACGGCGAGCAGGACGTCGATCTCAGCGCCGCAGCGGTCGACAATGCCAAGCTGTGGAGTTGGACCGTGGATCCCGGCGAACTGGACAGCGGCGCGACCGTGACGGTGACCGAGGCACAAAACAGCGGCGTTCTGCGGGTTTTCGACTACTTGCGCTACATCCACGGTCAGGCCAACACGATCCTGGCCGGCCTGACCCTGCCGCTCGTGGTCTGGATGCGGCCCAACACGGCCTGGAATTGCGGCGCGTGCTTTTCGGATGCGCCGGTCTCGGTGCTGGGTTTTGAGTTGTGGGCGCAAGCATGGCTGCCGATGACCGCGCAGGACACCAGCTATTGGGCCGATCCGGTGACCGGCCACGAGTTCGGCCACTGGGTGATGGCCGGCTTCTCGACGTCACCGCGCGAAGGTGGTCCGCATTGCCTGGGTGTGCCGACCTTGCCCGGTCAGGCGTGGTCCGAAGGATTTGCCACCGCGTTCTCGAGTCTGATGCGCGGCGACCCGCGCTACTACGACAAGCAGGACGGTTCGTTCTTCTGGCTCGACATCGCCAAGCGCAAATACCCGAACAAGGCTTGGAATCTGCCCAAGGCCTCGCTCGGACTCATCCAGATGCACGACGAAAACGACGTCGCTGCGGTGGTTTGGGCACTGGCCGGCCAACCCGGT
>CAXRHS010000887.1:0-2520 GCA_964230235.1 Myxococcota bacterium | reverse complement strand
ATGACCGCCTTGCCGCCGTCGAGGTGGCCCAAAAAGACCCGGTCGCTGGCCCGCTTCTTTTCGTGTTTTTCGGTGCCGATGGCAAAGGTGCCGGGTCCGGTCCAGGTCAGGCTCTCGCCGTCAAACCCCTCCGGTTTACCTTTCAATTCAAAGGTCTGCCACGACAGCGTGCCGTCGGTCGCGGTGACCGCTTTGGCGAGCAGCGCCTGCCGCTCGGGGATGACCCACAGCGCACCGTCGCCATCGCGGGCGAGGTCCGAGATGCCCCGCAGCGTGCCGGTCTTGTCGGCAAACACGGCGCCGACCTTGAGGTGGACTTCAACCGACACCGGCGGCTCGGTCGGCTTGATTTCGCGGCCACACCCGGCCAGCGCCGCCAACGCAAGGCCCAAGATCGGCTGGGTTGTCAGGATCGATCGCCACATGGCGACGGCAGGCTAGCAGGGTTGGCGGGCGGGCGGCAAACGCCCTCGCCCGAGCGATGCTGGCGTGGATTCGCCGGCGGGCGAAGCCGCACCACCTAGTTGTCGTCGTCGTTGCCGGGTACCGTGAACCGCGCAGTCGGGATCACCTGCAAGCGCCGCAGCGGAATCCGGTTGCCAGTGCGCTCGCACAAGCCGTAGGTGCCCGCGTCCTTGCGCGCCAGCGCGGCCAGGATCTCGTTGACCTCCTGACGGCCGCTGTCGTCGAGTTGCTGGTAGACCTCGTCGTCCTCGGCGTCAGTGGCCATGTCTTCAAAGTCACGACCGGGCTGCAGGTGGGCTTGGCGCAAGTGGGCTTCCAGTTCCGTCACCCGGCCTTGCAAGAAGGCCAGGCGGTCCTCCAGTTTCTGTTTGATGACCAGGTATTCGGGCAACATGGCGCACTCCTTGTTGCGGCACGGACGGTGCCAACGTTCCGGGCGCGATCGACCGCGGGGTTGTTTCCAAAGCCCCAGGCTGCCACGGCGCACGGCCAATGCGGTGCAGCGCGCCGTTGCTGCTAGGCCCGCCACACCAGCAGGATAGCACCGGGCAGCCGCGGTCGCGGTCACGCCCTGTCACATGGGCGTCATGGCCGCAACTGAACGTAGACCAGTTCGTCGAGGACCACGCCGGCTTTGCAGACGCCGCGCGCCCGCACAGACTCCAGGTGAAAGCCACAGCGCTCCAGCACCTTGGCCGACCGCTCGTTGCCCGCAAAGACCCCGGCGTGCAGGCGCTCAAATGGCGTGTTGGCCCATGTCCACGCGACCAGCGCCTGCACGGCCAACGGCGCCAGCCCGCGCCCCCAAAACGGCCGACCGATCCAATAGCCGATCTCGGCGGTGCGGCCAAAGACGTCGCTGCCGGGCGTCAAGCCGACGCAGCCGACCAGTTCGCCCTCGACGGCGATGGCGTACACCCACGGTTGGCCGGGTCCACACGCGTAGGCGACCCAATGCGCAGCGTCTTCGGCGCTGTACGGGTGCGGAAAACTGTCGCGCAGCCAGCGGGCGATGTCCCAGTCGTCGGCCAGGCGCTGCAATGCGGCCTGGTCGGTGGATTGAAACGGCCGCAGGCGGCACGGGCCGAGATCACGGTCAAGCAGCGCCATCATGGGTCTACGCTTTGGGCACGGCCGCGCGCCATTGTTCGCGCAGCGTGGTGGTCGCTTCGGCAGGGCCGGGGTCAAAGGCGCGGTCGCGACCCCATGCCGATTGGGCATCGGCCAGCGACCGGAACCAGCCAATGCCGACTCCGGCCAGGATCGCCGCACCAAGCGCGGTGGTCTCGATCACCAGGGGCCGAACCACCTGGCACTGCAAAAGGTCCGCCTGGGTCTGCATCAGCAGGTTGTTGGCCGCCGCGTCGCCGTCGACCCGCAATTGCGCCAGGCGCTGGCCGAGGTCTTTTTCCATGGCGTCCAGCAAGTCCGCGCACGACAGTGCAATGCCGTCCAGGGTCGCGCGCGCCAGGTGGGCGCGGGTGGTGCCGCGGGTCAGCCCGCAAATCAGCCCGCGCGCCGCCTGGTTCCAGTGCGGGGCGCCCAGCCCCACCAACGCAGGCACAAACACCACGCCGCCCGAATCCGCCACGGTTGCCGCCAGCGCCTCGATCTCGGGGGCGCTGTCGACGATGCGCAAGCCATCGCGCAACCACTGCACGGCGGCCCCAGCGATGAACACCGCCCCTTCCAGCGCGTACTCAAAGCGGTCGCCGACCTGCCACGCCACCGTGGTCAGCAAGCCGTGGCGCGAGGGCACCGGCTGATCGCCCGTATGCATGAGCAAGAACGCGCCAGTGCCGTAAGTACACTTGGCCATGCCGGGTTCGATGCACAATTGGCCGCACAGCGCCGCCTGCTGGTCGCCGGCAATGCCGGCAATTGGGATGCCATCGGGCAGGCCAGGCACACCGCGGGTGTGGCCGTAGACGCAGGCGCTGGGCTGGACCGCGGGCAAAAGGCCCGGCGGCACGCGCAGCAGCGCGCACAATTCGGGACTCCACGCGCGGGTGGTGATGTCGTAGAGCATGGTCCGCGAGGCGTTGGACGGATCGG
>CAXRHS010000886.1:0-2337 GCA_964230235.1 Myxococcota bacterium | reverse complement strand
GTGCTCGGGCGGCAAGTGCGTCATCGGCAAGGCCATCGATTGCAACGACCAGAACCCGTGCACAACCGATGACTGCGCCGTCAAGACCGGTTGCACCCACGTCAACCTCGCCGACGGCTTGGGTTGTGGCACCGGAAAGGTCTGCAAAGCCGGGCAGTGCAAGGCGGCGTCGCCGTGCAATGCCGGGTTAGATGTGCAACTGGGCGGTCCGCTTTTCGATCAGGGTTTCAAGGTGGTGGCGGTCGGCGGCAGTTTTGTGATCGCCGGTTTGACCTCATCGAGTCTGAGCGTCACCCAGGGTTGGTTGGTGCGCGTCACGACGGCGGGCAAGATCCAGTGGTCCACCACCGTGGGTCCGGGCAACGGCAAGAGTACCCTTAGCGATGTCGCCAACTTCGGCGGCGGCTGGATCTGTAGCGGCTCGACGACGGGCAAATGTGCCGGCGGTTCGGATGCGTGGCTTGTGCGCTTTGACGGCGGCGGCGCTGCGCTGTCCGAGGCGCAGTTTGGCGGCAGCGACGACGACCACGGCGCCGCAGTCCAGGCCGTAGCCGATGGCGCGGTCGTGGTCGGTCAAGCTGGCGTGGCTGCGCCGCAAGGCCTGGTCGGCAAGGTCGACGTCGGCGGCGCCAAGTTGTGGTCCACCATCGCCGGACCTGGTGCGCTGCGCGCGGTGGCAATGGCGAACGGTGGCGTCGTCGCAGGCGGTTACGCCACCAAAGCCGCAACGGCCACGGCCGCGGGCGCATGGCTGATCAAGGTCGACAGCCTTGGCAAGGTCGCATGGCAGAAGAACTTTGGCGGTGCCACCGCCCAGATTGTAGCGCTGGTGCCCCACAGCGATGGCTACGCGTGCTTTGGTTTCGATACCTCGGCGATGTTGTGGCGCACCGACCTCAACGGCACTGTGTTGTGGCAACGGACGCTGAACGGGGTCTATCAAATCGCCGATGCGATTGCGGCACCCACGGGATACGCCACGGTCGGGACGTCCACCGTGATGAGTCCCGAAGACTGGCAAATGCAATTCGCGGCTGTGGATGTGCACGGCGCGGTACTGACAACCCGCTCACTGGGCTGGACCAGTTCAGAACACGGCTCGGGCCTGGCGTTGCTCGCGGACGGCTTCATTGCCACGGGCACCAGCGCCAGCAACCTGTGGGTCGTGCGCACCGACCCCTGGTTCGCCAGCGACTGCCCGACCAGCGGCGCCTGCGCCGACCTGTTGCCGGCCGACTGCGCAGACGCCGACCCGTGCACGCTGGACTGGTGCAGTGCCACCGGCGGTTGCACGCACAAGAAACCCGCGTGTACTTGGAACCCGGCGTGCGCGGCTGTTCCCAAGTGCCCGTGAGGGCCCGTGTAGAAACAAGTCGATCGACACGATCGCGGAGCGCAGCGGCGAGTCGACTTGCAAAGTCGCGGGCTTGCGACCCACTTGGCAAGCAAGGCCAACCAAGGGCTCAGGCCGGCCCACCCGGACATTTGGATCGACGCTGTGGCAGTGCTCGGTCAGGCGTTCTGTTCTCGCGCGACGCTCTGCAAGAACGCGACCAGGTCGCGCCGCAAGTCAAAGTGCAGGCGCACCATCGCGACCGGCGCTCCCTGGTGGCTGAGCGTGCCCCACAGCGTCGTTGCCGAGTAGATGGGGCGCATCAGGCTCGGGTGCTTGGCGCCGGTAAACTGCAGCACGCGGCCGTCGTCCGCCGCAAACTCGAAAGCGTAGGCCACCAGGCGCGGACGCCCGAACCGGACTTGCGCCTGGCCGGCAATCGGCGCGTGCCCCACCAGGCGATCAAACGACGCGTGTCCAGTCATCTCGGCAGAAAATTCGGGGCTTCCCAGCGCCGACCGGCTGATGCGCAAGTGGATGGCCACTTCGCACACCCGACGGACATCGGGCGACTCGACCAGAAAGTAGCTGCCGCGCAGGATTTCAGTGAACGCCAGGCTCACGGATCACGCTCAAAGTTGTGGTGTTCGCTGGGCCCAGGCGCGAACGGAGGCGGGCCGGGCGGGCCAGCCTGCAACACGCATCCTGGACATTTTCATTTCGCGCCCGCAAGCGAGGCGATGGCCTCGCCCAAGCGCGCTTCGTCGAGCGCGCCCAGGTAGGCGCGCCCTCGGACCGCGATCACCGGTTCTTCGCCCCATGCGCAGCATCGGCGCAGCCGCGCGATGGCGTCAAGCGCCGCGGCCGTGCGCGCGTCCGCCTTCGCCGTGCCCGCAACCTTGGCCAGCAGCGCCTTGTCGGTAGGATCCGGGGCCGCAAAGAGCGTATCTGCCGCCTTGTCCGTCGCGCCCGCCATGGCCGCCTGCAGCAGCGCCTCGCGCACC
>CAXRHS010000885.1:0-3010 GCA_964230235.1 Myxococcota bacterium | reverse complement strand
GACCATTGCGGTGACGGCGACGCTAGCGAACAGTAGTGGGCAGAAGGTGTGGCAGCAGGTGACGGTGGACCTGGCGGCGGTGGCGAACAAGGTGTTTCAGGTCAGGTTTACGTTTGATCCCGCGGGGATCAATCAGGTGGCGTATCGCAAGGGGTGGTTTGTGGATGATGTGGGGGTCAGTGCGCAGTAGTGCGATGGGCCGCAGGCGCGGGTGCAGGCAGCGCAGAACAAGCGCAAGCATGGGGCCACGTGCGCTGCGGGCGAGCATGAGCACAGCCATGACCAAACGAGCGTGACACGGACAACGACCGAAGGAGCCGGCACCGACTCGGCGGTCGCGGACGGCGTCGGAGCAACCCTTGAACTGGCGCGCGCCCAACCGGCCAATAATGAGAGGGAAGGCGCCACTGCTGGCGGCGTCGCATTGGTGCTCGACGAAGCGGCGGCCAAAGCGGCCTCGACAAAGCTCACGTGGAGTCAGGCGCTTCAGCGGGCTTCTTAGATGGGATCTCCTGCAATGTCAGTGTAGTCGGCGCCGCAAGATGATTGCCGCGGTCCGCAGTCCGACGCAAGTCGAGAAGATTGTGCGGCACGTCGGCCAGTGGCGCGAGGCCGGCGACCGCGATGGCGCCGACGTGATTGCCATTCGAGGGCCGCCGGGGACGTTTGACGACGAGGTCGATGAGGCGCCGGGCGACAAGTTCGACGGCGTGCGTAGAGCCTGCCCCCGCGCAGGCGGGGGACCCGGTGCAGACGGATTGGGCAGCGTAGGGCAGCAAGCACGGCCCGGCGCGACAACGGTCTGGACTTGGTGGTCAACGCATCGAAACGTCCCGCTCGGCGCAAGTGAACTTGCCCTCAGTGCTGGCTTTCCGCTGAAGCCTCCGCTGCCGCCGTTGTCAGCCACAACCGCAGAGCGCTACAGGCCTCGACCAGCGTCTGCCGCTGGCCCCAGTACATCCCGGCCAGATCTGCGTGGGCCGCTTCCAGTTCTGCCCGCCGCCCGGCGTCATCCAAGTTCAACGCCGGGTCGGCGGCAGCCGGCAGCGCGCTCACCGCACCAGTGCTGACCATTTCCGCCGCCAGCGTCGCCAGCGTGTAGCCGTCCGGCGGCTCGATCGTGGCCGTGGCGATGCGCGCGGCATCCTCGTAGTGGCGAACGAAGCCTTCAGCCCGATGCCTGCTATCGCCGTACTTCTTGGCGATGATGCTGAGCTTTTCAATCCGCGTAACCCACGGGTGCACATGCCGTACGTCGCCCTGCCTGGTCAACGCGTAGTTGTCCAACTGGCCGATCCCCTGCAGGTGGTCGTGCACGAACGACGACACCGGCTTGACCACGAACGGCGTCACCCGTGCGTCGCCGAGTTCCAGCTTCACGTACGGCAGGTTGTGTGACGCCAGGGCTGTGAGGTGGTTGCCCGGATACCGGACATGGATGTCGGCACCACGGGCGTGCAGGTCTTGTTGCCAGTAGTCCTCGTCCAGGATGACCGCGCACGCCGGGACGTGGATCTGCTCCGCCAGCCAGCGATACCAGGTCTTCCGTTGTTGCAGTTGCGTCGCGGACGGCTTCTTGGCAGTCCAGTTGACCGTCGGCCCGGCGGCCGGATCGCGCGGCATGACCTTGAGGTCCAAGTCTTCGGAAAACCGCTGGATCAGGCCAAATCCCTTGGACAACGACGTGCCGCCCTTGAACCAGATGTCGAAGGGCCCTTGGTGCAACGCCCACAGCGCGTGCACGACCCAGTAGTCCTTCTCGACCAAGGCGCGACCGATGCCTGTCTCGTTGGCGACGATTTGGAGCAGGTCGACGAACTCTGGGTCTTCGTGGATGAACTTCACGACGGCGTCTCGCTTCCGGCCAATGCCGCTGTCAGCACTGCGACCGTGCCGGCGCGGGCGAAGCGCTTGGCCATGTCCAGCAGCACGCCACAGTCGAGACGACCGTGCGCAACAGCGACGACCAGCGCGGCGAGAACTTCTTCGCGGCTCACGCCGGCTTCTGCGCAGTGCCGCAGCAGGTCGACGGCGAACCATTCCGCAGGCGGAGTCGTCGAGGGGTACGCAACGCGCCGGAACAAGAACTTTCTTTTGCCGAAGACCACGTCTTCCGTACGCTTCTTGTTGTAGACCAAGGTCACCGCCTGCACGCCGGTCGCGCCGAGCCCCAAGGCGTTCCATCGTGCTGAGCCGGTGAACACATAGTCGTCGGTGCCAAGGTAGGCCTGCACAAGTTGGTCATCTTCGGCTGGTGCCAGGCCGAACTTGGTCTGACGCGGCGCTTCGAACACCCCTTGGCGCAGCTTGCGCAGCAAGCCGTCTCGAACCAGGCGCTGAGCCAGTCGCGGTGCATTCCTGCCCCACGGCAGCAGGTCGTGCGTGCGGTAGACGCGACCGGGTTCAAGGACTGGCTGGGCGGCAGCAGGCATCGCACCTCCGGGCCGGCAGCGTTGTACGAAAGCTGCCCGGACAAAAGATACAACGTCCGTGGACGTGCTGCAAGTGGATGCTGGCGGCGCCGACGAGCGGCCCGACCCGAACGCCGACACCCCGGATCAAGAGTCGCTCCGTCGGCTCCGCCAAGATCCGGCCGCAGTGCCGGTGTGACCGCCCGACGCTGACCACTGCCGCCTACAGCGCCGGCGCGAGGTGCAGAGCAACGGGGGGCATGCGCGACGGCCCGCCGATGGCGACGGGACGTTGACGCGATGGCTCTGGGTCGTCTTGCTGTTGTCGGGCAGTCCGCGGATGGCACGTATCAGCGCTTATCCGCTGTCCGCCATGACCAGGGCGCGTTCGCCACCCGGCCGCCACACATCAGGTAGCAGTTCGTCGATGCGTGCGGCGGCAGTGGCTGTACCAATACGTTTAGCGCGGCGGCGTGTCCGGTGCTGGCGCTGCCGTTCAGCGATGCAGTGGCGTGTACCGATACCCAGTGGGCGCTGACGCCGGGGATCAAAGGTGCGAGCGCGACGACGACGGCGGTGTGGGCGATCGACGCCACGCC
>CAXRHS010000884.1:0-5452 GCA_964230235.1 Myxococcota bacterium | reverse complement strand
CGCCGAGGCCGGTGCAATCCGCTGGGCAGCCCTTGTTGGTCGCGCCCCCCTCGCATGTGCCGTCGCCGCACTTGGGCGTGCAGGTGCCGGCCGCCGCAATGCCCAAATCGGCAAAGCTGCCGGCCACAAAAGCCGGACTGGTGGTGCCTTGCACCGGCAGGGCCGCGTCGATGCGCACGCGCCCGCTGCCGCCCGCGCCGCCTGCACCGCCGGCGCTGCCGCCACCCGCCCCGCCGTCTGCTACGACGGTGCCTGTGATCGCAATCTCGCGACCGCGCAGCCAAATGCTGCCGCCCGAACCGCCGCCGCCGCCGCCGCCGGTGAGGCCGCCCGTCACCGCGCCACCGGCGCCGCCGCGGCCGTCGACCAGCCCTCCGGCTTCGACAATGATCTGCGGGGCAATCAGTTGGACCGCGCCGCCACCGCCGCCGCCGCCGCCGCCGGCTGCCGGCGCACCCTTGCCGTAGCCGCCGGCGCCGCCGCCAGAGCCGCCGACCGCACCCAACGTCAGCTGGTCGTCGTTGTAGCTCTGGCCCGCCGCGCCGACCAGCGCGCAGGTGCTTGAGGCGCCAGCAGCGCCAGTGCCACCGGTTTTGCCATAGCCACCGCCACCGCCGCCCGCCGCGTTGGTGGCCGAGCAACCGCCGCCACCCGCGCCAGTACCGACACCGGCCGCACCGGTGCCAAGGCCGCCGGCGCCGCCCGCGCCGCCGCCACCGCCACCGGCCGCACCGCCAGCCGCGGCGTTGCAGCACGCCGATACGTTCGCGCCGGCCTTGCCCGCTAGGTCGAGCGTGCCCTGAATGCGAATCTTGCGGGTCGCCTTGATGACGAGCGCCTTGGCGCCGCCGACGGTGACCTTGACGCCCGGCTTGATGACAAAGTTCTGGGCCTCGATCGTGCCACTGAGCACCTGATCGGTGCTGATGATGACGTCGGTGGTGCTGGAGCCGCAGCCACTGCACGCAAACGGCGAGGCCGATTGCATGCCCGCGCACTTGCCGGCGGTGTCGCACTTGCCAGCGACCGTGCACGACAGGCCGTCGCTACACTCGGTGCCAGCGGCCACGGCGGTGTGCTTGCAGTAGCTGCCCTGGCCGGGCGCCGCGGGAATGCAGGCATCCAGCGTGCAGCCGTTGGCGTCGTCGCAGCCGCCGTAGTGGCCGCAGCCCTTGCCGGGCAGGCAATAGTCGATGCTGCAGCCATCGCCGTCGTCGCAGCCGAGGTTTGCCGGTCCGACGCAGCGTCCGGCGATCCAAGTGCCGCTGCCGATGCAGTTGACGGCATTGGAGCACCCGCCGCCTTCTTGGGTGGCAAAGGTGCAGCCGCGCAGCGGGTCGCAAATGTCCAAGGTGCCTGCCTTGCCATCGTCGCAGTCGGCGTTGGTCGCGCAAGCCGAGCCGAGCTTGGTGCACTTGCCAGCGCCTGCGGTGCCGCCGCATTGGCCGCAAATCGAGCCGGCGCAGTTGGGGCCCTGCGACTTGCCGTCGGCCTGACAGCAGGTGCCGTACTTGCCGCAGTCGGCGGTACACCAGCAATCGGGGTTGGTCTTGCCGCACATGGTGTCGCAGATGTGGGCGGTGGGCGGCTTGTTGACGCAGCCCTTGGCCGGATCGCCGCGGTCGGCGGTGCAGGAGGCGCCGTCGTCGCAGGCCATCGGCTTGCCGCCGGTGCACTTGCCGTTGGCGTCGCAAGAATCGCTCTCGGTGCACAAGTTGGCGTCGCTGCAGGCCGCACCGACGGGCAACGGCGTAAAGGCACAGCCCTTGGCGGGGTCGCACAAGTCCGAGGTGCAGGCGTTGTCGTCGTTGCACAGCTTGGGCACGCCGGTACAGATGGCTTTGCCAGCGGCGTCGACGGCGCAGGCGTCGCTCGCGGTGCAGGCGTTGCCGTCGTCGCACTTCTGGCTCGTCGGCGGAAACTGGCACTCGCCGCTCAACTTGTCGCAAACATTGGCGGTGCACGGGTTCTTGTCGTCGCAGGTTTTGCCTTGGCACTGGTTGCTCGGGTCGCAATTCTCGAGCGGCTTGCTCACGTCGCCGTGTTGGCAACCCGCCGGGTGGGTGCAGTCGTCGATGGTGCAGGTATCGCCGTCTGAGCACTGCGCGGGCAACGCGTTGCAGATGCCGCAGCTGTCGTTGCCGAAGCGGTCGGTAATGATCGTGCGCCAGGCGTTGGTGCTCGACTTGTGCAGCCAGCGACCATCGCCGAGGTCGAGGATCGCGCCGTCGTTGTTGCCTAGCGTTCGGTTGGCGAGCAGCGTGCCGGTCAGCGTGGTGCGCACGAACTTGCCGCCGCCCACGCCGAGCACCTCGAGTTCGGGGGTGATGAGCACGTTGTTGCCGGCATTGATCGGCAGCGTCCAATCGGGTGCCAGATTGGCATTCAAGCGCCCCATCATGTTGCTGGCGGTAAAGTAGATGTAGCCGTCGGCGGCCGGTTCGACGTCGTAGCACGGCCCAAAGCTGAACGACTGCTCCTTGAGGCCGTTGCCGGCAGCGTCGAAGGTAAAGAAATAGCCGCGGGCACCCTTGTAGATGTTGGTGTCGACCGCGCCGCAGCCGACAAAGCCGCCGTTCGGCCGCAGACGCACAGACAAAACATTCGAATAGGCCGGCCCGAACGCGGCGTTGCTGACCGGGTCAAAGTTCTTGTCGGTGATAATGCGCTTGGACGTCGTCAGGCCCTTGGCATAGGCGAAGCCGACCATGCCCGAGCCGTCGGCCTTCTTGGCGGCGGTCTGCACGAAGGTCTGCTTGCCGTCGGTGTGATAGGTCTTGGTGGCCTTGAGCGTGTAACTGCTGTCGAGCACGAAAGCCTGGGCGTTGTTGCCGACGTCGCTGCCGTAAATGACCATGCCGCCGTCCGCGAGCTCAAAGGCACCCCACGCCGACGCGGTCGGAGTCAGCACGATGTCCTTCTTGTTTTGCCACGGGTACGGCGGATGCCAAATCGGCGGCGCCAACGGCTGCAAGTAGATGCGTTTGATGTTGTACAGGGTGCCGACCGCCATGATCTGGCCGTTGGCCTTGGGGAACAAGCCGACGAAATTGCGCGGCTCCCAGTTGACCTCGCCGTTAAAGGTGGCGGCCTGAATCGAGTTGAAGTAGCGGTCGGTGCCGCCGCAACCGCCGCCGACACAGGTGTCCCAGGTCGTGCACGGGTTGGCGTCGTCGCATGGCTGGCCGTCGAGGGGCACAAACACGCACTTGCCGGTCTTGGGGTCGCAAGAGTCGGTCGTGCACGGCGTGCCGTCCTTGCACAAGGTATTGTTGGTGCCGACGCAGTGGGTGCCTTGGCAGGCCTCGGCGAGGGTGCACAGATTGTTGTCGTCGCAGGCGCCGGTGGTGGGCGCGTGCTGGCAGCCCTTCTTGGCATCGCAGCTGTCGGTGGTGCAGGGGTTGGCGTCGTCGCAGCTGCTCTTGGTAATGCCGGTGCACTTGCCAGCGACGCAAAAGCCCGCAGAAGTGCACGGATCGCTGTCGTTGCACACGCCGGTCGGCTGGGTGGTGTAGCTGCACTTGCCGGTGCCGTCGCAGGCGTCGGTGGTGCAGTCGTTGTTGTCGTTGCACTTGGCGGTCTGCCCAGCGACGCAGCCGCCGGCCTTGCATTTGTCGCCGGTCAAGCACGGATTGCCGTCGTCGCACGGCTTGTCGTCGAGCGGCGCGCTCGGAAAATCGCAATTGCCGGTCGCCTTGTCGCACGTGTCGGCGGTGCAGGCCTTGTCGTCCTTGCAGACTTTGGCGGTGCCCGGCTTGCAAGCGCCGGCCGTGCAGATGTCGCCCGAAGTGCACAGATCGCCGTCGTCGCAAGCTTTCTGGTCCAACGGCGCCGCGTCATGGCCGCAGGCCAGCGACGCCGGGTTGCAGCTGTCGACCGTGCATGGGTTCTTGTCGTCGCAGTCGACCGCTGGCTTGCCCGCCATGCACTTGCCGGCCTTGCATTTGTCGTCCGTGGCGCAGGGGTTGCCATCATCGCAGGGCGTGTCGGTCTGGTCGGTGTGGGTGCAGCCCTTGGCATCGCAGCCTTCGGCCGTGCACGGGTTCTTGTCGTCGCACGCGGGCCCGGGAGCGCCGGGCGCCTCGATCGCGCACGAATACGGCGTCAGCAAGTGCGGCACGATGCCGACGTCGTCGCTCATCTTGCTGCCAAAACTGACCCGCACCGTGATTGAGGTCGTGTTGCTGACGCCAATCTCGCTGTTGTCGGCGGGCTGCTGGTTCAGGACGACGATGCCCTTGTTGACCTTGCCATTGAAGGGGATGAACACTGACTTTTTGCCGGTCAGCACGATGCTGCCGCCGTAGACGCCGTCGGGGATGGGCGTGCCCGGTTCGTCGATGCCAACGATCGTCCACGCCTGAAACTTGCCAGGCGTGACGACCTTGAACGCGGCGGAGATCTTGGCTGGCGTCGCCACGCACTTCTGGAACTTGGCGCACGGCATCGGCGCTGTGCAGTCGCCGGGGTCATAGCAGGGCGTACCGCAACCGGCCTTGGCGGTGTGCTTGCACAGGCCGCCGACCGACTCGAGGCAACTGTCGGTCGTGCACGCCTCGCCATCGTCACACGCCTTGGCCTTGCCGGCACACCCGCTGGCGCCGCAGGCGTCGTCGGTGGTGCAGGCCTTGCCGTCGTCGCATTTGCTGCCGCTGGCCTCGGCCTTGTGCTCGCACGCACCGTTCGCGCACGAGTCCAGCGTGCACACGTTGCCGTCGTCGCAGGGGTTGGGCTGGCCGCTGCCGCATACACCGCTCTGGCAGACCTCCTTGAGCGTGCAAAAGTTCTTGTCGTCGCACGGCGGGTTGCCGCCAACCGGCGAGTACTGGCACGTGCCGCCTTTGGGGCTGCAGGTGTCGCTGGTGCACGGATTGTTGTCGTCGCAGCTCTTGAGTTTTGAGGCCAAGCACGCGCCCTCTTTGCAAAGGCTGACTTCGCTGCATGGGTCGCCGTCATCGCACGTCTCGCCTGCGGCATCCGCGTAGGTGCAGACACCGGTGGCGGCCTGGCAGGCATCCTTGGTGCAGGCGTTGCCGTCGTCGCAAACCTTGGCCGTGCCGGGCTTGACCTTGCACGCAAAGGGCACCGCCGACACGTCGCAGTAGGCCACACCAGCGCAAGCCGAGACAGCCGGGCAGTCTGCGTCTACCTTGCACGCGCACTGGCTGGCCCCGGGCTTGCAGACCTTGTCGGCGCACACGTCAGCGGCGGTGCATGCGTCGCCGTCGTCGCAGTTCTTGGCGTTGGCGGCGTAGACGCAACCGCTGGCGGCGTCGCAGCTGTCGTCGGTGCACGGGTTTTTGTCGTCGCAGACCATCGGCGCGGTCTCGACGCACTGGCCGGCCTTGCACGCTGCGACTACGCACTTGCCCAGTTTGCAGGGCGTGCCGTCGCCGAGCTGGCACACGGTTGGCGCGGCGACGTCGCTCGGCGGAGCGTCCGCGGCGACATC
>CAXRHS010000883.1:0-4803 GCA_964230235.1 Myxococcota bacterium | reverse complement strand
CGTAGCGAGCGGAATCAGGCGCCCGCAAGGCGAGGCGGAGGCCGCGTGACGACTGAGGCGCACTCGCAGTGCGCCGCAGGGAGGAAGGGGGCCGACAACAAAGCATGGCGGGATGCATGGTTACGCGCAGTAGGTGTTTGAATGTAAACACCCTATTAGTGCCAGTAAAAAATCTACACGAATTTCTAAGATTGCCCACTGCTTGCTTGGTGGGTCGCAAGCTCGCGACTTTGCAAGTCGACTCGCCGCTCCGCTCCGCGCACGTGTCAATTGACTTGTTCTTTTACAGGCTCCTAGGTAATCATGTATAGATGGGGCGGAACTTGGGCGACACCCGCTTGGCGGCGTGCTTGGGCATGGCCAGTGGCAACCCGCCGCGCGGCCCATCCAGCGTTCAGGTTCCACAGCGCCTGGCCACATCTTGCGTGTGCCGCGTGTGCCAGCGCGGTCAGGTCGGCGCAGGGCAGCCCAGCCGTTTCAGCTCGGACACGATAGCGCCGATTTCGGTGGCTTTGTTGACGTAGCCAGCGCCGTGGGTGGTCAGATCGGCGCGAACGCTATCCGCAGAGAGTGCACTGCAAAACACCACCGGCCCTGCGTAGCCGGCATTGCGGATGGCCTGGAGCAGTTCCAAGCCGTGCATGCCTGGCATCAAAACGTCGCTGACCACCCCGCACACCTCTCGTTCGCCGAGCACGAACTGCAGCGCCGCGCCGGCGGAGTCGGCCGTTTCGCAAGGCCAGCCGGCGGCCTGGATGATGGCGCGCATCAGGTACCGCATCGCTTCATCGTCGTCGACCACCAGCACGATGGGCGCTTCGCGCCGCCGCGCGGCAAAGGTCGCTGGTTCGTGGGATGGGTCGGGCGGCAGGCTGTGGGTAGGCATGGTCTCCGTCTTCATCTCCGAGGTGGTAGTTGCGCGCACGGCAGGTGCACCGCTCAAGAACCGGCTGGCCCAGGCTTCGGTGGCATCGATCTGCACACCGAGCCAACCTTGCAGCGCCGCCTGCATCGTCGGGGGACGGGCGTCGGGTGACCGCGCGAGCAACGAGAGCACGTAATTGTCGACAGACGGTGGAATCCACCCGCCAACACCCAGGCGGGAGGGCGGGTCTGGGTCGCGCATCACCCGCCGAGCAACCAGTTGTTGGACGGGCTCGCCACCAAACGGCGTCGCGCCGCACAGCAGAAAGCACAAAACCAGGCCAAGGCTATAGATGTCAGCCCGGGCAGCAACGCCCGACCCTGTCGCGTGCTCTGGCGCCATGTAGGCTGGCGTGCCCAGCACCTTGCTGGCGTTGGCCGAGTCGGCGAGCGGTTGGCTGTCGAGTTTGACTTTGGCCACGCCAAAATCCAGCACCTTGACGGTCCAGCCAGAAGCCGCTGTCGGGTCGGACGCCAAGAAAAGGTTGTCCGGCTTGATGTCGCGGTGGATGACACCGACCTGATGCGCCGCAGCCAGGGCTACCGCGGTCTGGCTAGAGACGGCATGGGTTTCAACCAGCGACATGCGGCGCTGGGCCAAGGCCGCCGTCAGTGTCTGGCCCCGCAAAAAGCGGCATGATCACAAAGTGGCCAAGTCGGGCATCGCAGCCAAAGTCCAGGACCTCGACCACATTGGGATGGCGTACTTTGGCGGCCGCGCGGACCTCGTAGGCAAAGCGGTCGACTGCGTCCTGGCCCGCACCCTGACCGGCGAGCAGGATCTTGACCGCCACGTCGATCGGCAGCCGCTGATGGGCGGCGCGATAGACGATGCCGAAGCCTCCCTGGCCGATGACCGCTTCAAGCCGGTAGCGGTCTTCGATGACGTGGCCAAGCGCCGGGTCGGCGTTGGGCACAGCGACAAGCGATGCACCGTCGCGGCCGCAGTACGCCAAGTGATCCGCATAAACGCAATCGCATACTGGACAGCTTTTCATGCGTTTTCCAGCCGGGTTGGTGCCGGCGGGCGGGCAGTGTAACGTAACCCGAGGCGCAGTTCAGCCCCGATGGCTGCGACGCGCCCGCGGGCCACGAGCCGGTTGTGTTCACGCGGGAGCCGGCTCCGCTTGCCCGCATTGCCAACCGGACAGCCAGGGCACGCCAAGAGCCGCGGCTGCCTCAAACTCGCCCTTGCGCTCGATTGCCTTTGCAACCACGGTAGTGCCGCGGCTGGCGCAGGCGCGCAGCATGGTGGCCAGCACCGCCTGCTTGCGTGGGTCGCAGCCAAGGTTTTCAGTAGCTTGGCAGCCGACCTTGACGAACTGCGGGCGCAATTCGTCCAGGGCCTTGAGACCCACCTGAGCCTCGCCAAAATCGTCGAGCGCGAAACGAAATCCGCGCGCTTGCAAACGCTCGATGCGGCTGCGGTAGCGGACGACGCGGCCTTCAAACCGCGACAGGCTGACGTCAAAGACAACCCGATTGGCATGGGCCGTCAGCGGGTCGCTAGCGCTGCCGAGCGTCGAATCGTCCAGATCCGACTCCTCGATATTGACGAAAAGCGTTGTCACCTCGCGGTGCGCGGCGAGGGCAGCCGCAGTGTGGGCGCGGACCAACCGGCCAAAGTCGGGCAACATGCCAGCCTCGGTCATCGCCTGGATGGCGCCGATGGGCCCGCCAACACCAGAAGCAACGGTCCGCGCGAGGGCCTCGTAGGCGACCGGCTTGCGACCCTGCGCGGAAACGACGGGCTGGTAAGCCATCCACAGGCCAGCGAGGATGCGGTGTGCGCGGAGCACTGCGGACTCTGGGGTCGCGTTGCTTGGCTGCGAAGCGGCGGCGCTGCGCGCCCGCTCCACCATGTCGGCCACCGCCTGTGGATCCATCACGGCGGTTCGTTCGTGGCCAGACTTGCGCGCAGGTTTGGCGGCTGTAGCCGGCAGTGCCAGCAGCGGAGCCGGCGTCAACGCCGCCGCCGTAGACATGAGCGCCGCCGACAAGGGCGCGCGCTGCGCGAGTTCTTTGAGCACGAACTGCACGGCCTCTTGAGCCTCTCGGGCCACTTTGAGAGCCAGCGCCAACTCGGGATTGAGTGAAGTCGACATATCCATGGGTGCCTCGCCGCGATGTGGGCCAGGCAAAGTCGCTGACACCGGTTGGGGGCGCGCCCTGCGCGCGCCGTGTCCATCGACAGTGCAAGGTCCGTGCCAGCCGGCCGCGGGCGCGGTTTCGGAAGAAATCTGCTGCGGTGTGGATTCGCAATTCGATGGATTATCAAGGTGGTGTGCGCCTCTGGCGTTTGGCGGCGGCAGCAATCGCCCGGCCAGACCGCCGCGGACCTGGGCAAAATGGACCGAAGTCCCGCCCGCGCGCGACAGTCGCGCAACAGGCGTCGGTCCGCGCTGCGGTCGCAACGGCGCAGCGTGGCAACGGCACTGCGAGCAATCGATGGCCGCACCGGTCGTCAAAGGTGAGCGGTGAGGCGCCGGAAAAACGCGAAACGGCAAACTTGGGATTGGGCAGGGCAGACCCAGGGCTTGCGCCGAGCAAATCGAGTTTTGGGCCCGCCAAGAGACATGACGATCGACACCAGCGCGGAGCGGAGCGGCGAGTCAACTTGCAAATTCGCTGGCTTGCGACCTACGAAGCGACCAAATCGGCAACCGCAGAAAATCGAGTGGATCTCGTGCGGGCCCTTTGGATCGTCACTGTAAGACAGCCTTGAGACAGCCTTGAGACAGCCTTACTCGCAACAACCTGATCGTAAACAGCTTGCCTGCTTCACAGCGGCACACCCTAGACCTGACACAGCCAACTGGGCGGCACGGAGCCGGCGACCGCGACAGGTACCAGCCGCCTCATTGCAGGCCAAATGGGTTCGCCTTGGGCCTTTTGCGCGCGGTCTTGTCGGGCTTGGCTGCGGGCGGCGGCGACTCAGCGGCCGGTGGTTGCACGGTTGGGGTGTCCGGCGCGGGCGCTGGGACAACGGGCGGTTCCGCAGGCGTCGGCGCGGGCTTGGCGACGGGAAGCAGGCGCTGCGGCTGCGGGGTGAGCGGCAGCGCAGGCACCGCAGCCGCCGGCGCTGCGGTCGACGGGGCCAGTCGCGGTGTTGGGTCGCGCCACTTTGTTGCCCCCCAGGCGACCGCTGCGGCGACCACCAGTGCGGCGCCCGCCAGCCAAGGCCACAGAACGCGCGCGGCTGGTGGATCCGCGGCCAATGCGCTGTTTTCGGGGCTTCGTGCAGTGGCCAGGACGGCCGTCGGCGCGGCGGCGCGTGCGACAGTTTGCGCACTCGGACGCCCGCCTACCGGTTCGGATCTGTACAACTCGGTCGCGGCAACCGAGCGGCTTCGGGCTTCCGCGGCCGTGCCAATGACCGCTGTACTTGGGCCACCGAGCCCAGTAAGGCCAGCGTTTGTGCCGGATTTGTCGGGTTCGCTCCCGACCTCCGGCAAGTCCGCAGCGCTTGCGCGCACATCGTCCTCGGTCAGGGCGGCCGCGAGACTGGTGACCGGGTTGCCGGACGACGCCACCAATTCTGCCGACGGCAAGCGCTGCGGAGGGTACGCGTCGGACGCGGAGCGCCGGTTCGGGTCGTGATCCCGCCCGGCCGCGGCATCTTCCAGGGCCCGACGAAAGGCGGGTGCGTCCTCAAAACGGTCGAGTGGTTGCTTGGCCAGACCGCGCGAGACAAAGGCTTCCAGTTGGGGCGGCAATTGCAGGTCCGGCGCAACGGATTGCAAGGTCGGCGGCGGCTGTGTCGCGTGGGCGACCATGACGTGCGCGGCCCCATCGCCCGCAAACGGCGGTCGTCCCGTCAGCATCTCAAAGAGTATCAACGCGAGAGCGTAGAGGTCGGCTGCCGGCGTCAACGTCTCG